>CAJOPK010000001.1 GCA_905236255.1 uncultured Selenomonadaceae bacterium
AAAAAAACTTGCAAAGGAGAGCGGATTTTTATGGAGAAAAAATACCCCTATTTTCAGCCCGAATATGTACGAAAATTTAAGTGTAACGGACAACTTTGCGACGCGCATTGTTGCAGAGATTGGCGGATTGACATAGACAAAAAAACTTACAAACAGTACGCAAATATCAAGCCCAAGCCGGATTCTTTGGAAATTACGGAAAAGATTTTCAAAAACAAACTTCGCAATACTTACACAATCGCGCTTGATTCAAGAAAATCATGTCCGTTTCTGACTGAAGATAACTTTTGCAAAATTCAACGCAAATACGGCGAAAAATATTTGTCGATTGTCTGCAACACATATCCGCGAATGAGTTTCAATTTGGGAGAATTTTTTGAAAGGTCTTTAACTTTGTCATGTCCGGCTGCCGCAGTTTTGGCACTTATGCCGGAGGAGCCGATGAAGTTTGAAGAAATTGAAGTATCCGAAAAAGTCCACAGCAACAACAATAAAATTTCCATAATTTGGACAAAAAATGTTCTGCCGAAATTGACGGGTGAATTAAAAACGATTCAGGAAGGCGCAATTTCGATTTTGCAGGAAAGAAGATTGACGATTGACGGCAGATTGATTTTGTTGGGATTGTATCTTGACAGACTTGACGAAATTTTGAAATCCGGAAATTATGAAGAAATTGAAAAGATTATTCCGATTTATACTTCCGAAGAATTTTTGAAAAACGATTTTCAAAAATTTATCGAAACCTTGAATTTTAACGGCGAAAATTATGCAAAGATGATATTCAATGTTTTGGAAAGTCTTTACGGTGGGGAAAATCCGCAATATACGATTGAGGACGGAAAACTGATTGACTCCGTTAAAATAATTTTCAAATTGCACCCGGAAGAAAACGATCAAGATTTAATCAAAAATATTGTCGCAAGGTATGAAGAAATCGGCAAACACATGAAAAATTTTGTAAATCAATTTTCGACGATCTTTGAAAATTATTTGGTCAACGAATTTTTCATCAATCTTTATCCTTTCAAGACGGATAAATCGATTATTTCAAATTACGGCTTGTTCGTCACGATTTATAAATTGGTGGAGATTTTAACTTTCTCTTACGGCACGGTAAATTTTATCGAGAGAGGCAACGATAACCTTTCCGAAGTTCAAAAAAAGATTGAAGTTGCGGCTTCAATATCCAAAATAAGCACACATTTGGATCACAATGATGAATATTTGGGGCGTATTGTAAAAAGTCTTGAAGGCAGGGAAGATGTAATAGAAATTATGGAAAGTCTTTTGGATATTCGGCGGTAAATGTTCCGGTCAGTGACAGGAACTCACGGCTTTTTCAAATTCACTGCGGGTTATCCCGTAAGTATTCAGCCGCTTGACAAAAGTCTTGACATTCCCGTAACCGATACCCAGAACCGCCCCAACCTTGTCACGCAATCTTGAACTTTCCGAACTTCCGGAAAGTCCCGATTCCATCATTTCTTGAACCGTAAATTCTTCCCGGAAATTCGCAGCCGTCGTATGAACTTTTTGCAAGGCCTTTCTTATCGACTCCGGCGAGGCCTGCTCAACCCCTATATCATCATTTGCGGTCGCCTCATCGCGGGGAATGTAAGCGTGTTTTGCGTCCGGGAATCTTTTTGTCAAAAATGCGCGAATGTTTTCGCCGGCACGATCCGGATCGGTCAAAATTATTATACCGCGCTTTTTGTAAGCCGCCTCAATGTTGGCGAGAGTTTTTTTGTTCAGACCGCTGAAACCGCCGGTAATCAGACAATCGACTTCGACTGCGCGATTAACGGCGGCAACATCTGATTTTCCTTCGACAACCAAAACTTCTTTTATCAAATCATTTCTTCCTTCCAATAACCGGAAAGAGCACGGAAAATTATTGCGGCGGAGGCGGCACCGGGATCTTCAAAATTTTCTCCGGGATCTCCGGTGCGTCCTTTTTTCGGGTTGAGAGTTTTTGTGTACGCCAAACCGTCCCGCGCCGCATTCCCGGCACGAATCAAAATTTCGTCGAAAGTCTTTCCTCTTACTCTTTCCGGTTTAAAAGTTTCGTAAATCGGGATCAGTACGTCAAGCATCGTTTTATCGCCGGAATCCGAATGACCGCGCTTTTTTATTTCTTCGACAATTGCGCCGAAAACTTTTTCCAGAGTTTCGGCGGTAAGCGTGTCATTTTCGTCGACAGCTTTTGCCGCTTCGAGAATACCGGCTCCGTAAAGAGGTCCGGCAGATCCGCCCACGTTCAAAGCGACGGCTTCACCGATTGTCTGAAGAACTTCCTTCAAATTTTCGGTGCTTTCGAGTTCGTCGAGTGCTTCATTGACGGCGGCAACTCCCCGAGCCATATTTGTCCCGTGATCCCCGTCGCCGGTTTTTTCGTCAAGCATATTCAGATAATCTTTTTCTTTGATTATCGCCGAAGTGACGGCATCTATTGCATCTCTTATCACAGCCGAAAAACCTCCCCAAAAAAATTTTCGCCGAAACGACGATCCTTATTTTCAAATCTTCAAATTCAGCCCACGCGTCTTTCAATTTCTCTGTGGCGCTGTTGCTCTCTTTGCTCCTCGTTTATTTTCTTTATTTTTTCTTGAGCGATTCTCTTTTTTTCAAGAACCGTACCGTGATTGGGCAAATTTACCAAAATTTTATTGTATATGGATAAAGCACTTTCGCAGTAATTTATCTTCACTTTCGGATTATCGAAA
>CAJOPK010000002.1 GCA_905236255.1 uncultured Selenomonadaceae bacterium
GTATCGACATCTTCATCTTCGATTTTTACGCCAAATTCGTCTTCAAGGTCCTCAAGCAACATTTTTGCATCAATCGAATATAAATTTTCTTCCCGCTTTTCGGTTTCCGGGCGTTCCTCGTCAAATTCGTCCTGAATATCGCCGACAATTTCCTCGACAATATCTTCAATGGTGACCATTCCCGCCGTACCGCCGTATTCGTCAACGACTATTGCAAGCTGTGAACGATTTTTTTGCATCATTTTCAAAAGTACGCTTACGTCCATGCTTTCCGGGACGACAAAAACCTTTCGCGCCAATTTCCGGAAATTCGGCTTTATGCCGTTTGACATTGCGTCAATCAAATCCTTTACATGCAAAAATCCGATTATGTCGTCTTTGTCCTCGTTGCAAATCGGATAACGTGTCATTTGTTCTTCCAAAATCGTGTGAAGATTTTCTTCGTAACTTTTGTCAAGATAAAGGCAGACCATATCCGTGCGCGGCACCATAATTTCCCGAACCCTCAATTCGGTAAAATCAAAAACATTGTCCACGAAATCAATTTCGGTATCGTCCACAAGTCCCTGTTTGTGACTTTCTTCCATAAGCAGCCGAATTTCTTCCGGATTGTGTGCAATTTCGCCTTCACCCTTTGTTTCAAATCCCAAACTCTTTGAAACAAATCGGGCGGTTTCATTTAAAAGCCAAACGAACGGATAAGTCACTTTCCAAAAAATTACCATCGGCAGAGCTATAGTCAAAATAATTTTTTCGACGTTCGCTATTGCCATAGACTTTGGAGTAAGTTCACCCAAAATTATGTGAAATGAAGTTATTATGGTGAAAGCCGCCGCCAATGCGATCGTATGACCGGCTGTATCTCCCAAGCCGAAAGACCGGGTTATCGGCAAAATCAATTCCGCAACGAAAGGTTCACCGACCCAGCCCAATCCGAGCGAGGCAAGAGTTATTCCGAGTTGGGTTACGGAAAGAGCCTCGTCAAGTTCGTCGGTCAACATCTTTGCATATTTTGCGCGCTTGTTCCCTTCCTTTATCAAAGTTTCCAGGCGGGAAGGGCGCATTTTTACGCTGCAAAACTCCGCCGCAACAAAAAATCCGTTCATTGCGACCAAAAACAGAACAAGAAAAACTTGCAATATTATCGGGACAATGTCCACGTTAAAAACCTCCGGAAGTCAACACAAAAATTTTTCATCACATCAAAGAACTTTGTAAATCAGTTCGGTATTGCCGATCAAAATTTTATCGCCGTCACGCAGATCCCGGCGGTCGGTGAGTTTTGCATTTACATACGTTCCGTTCAAACTGCCGGCATCATGGAGTACGTGCCGGTGTCTTTCGTAGGAAATGTAAGCGTGTACTCTTGATGCGCCTTCATCATTCAAGATAAAATCATTCGTTTCTTTCCTGCCTATATAAATTTGCCGCTCACCCAAAACAAGTTCGGTATTTTCGGAATCGGTAATGACGGCAAGATTGTATTCGATTTTGCGCGGCTCGGAAAATTTCATTGAAGAAGTGATCTTTGTCTTGTCGGCAACGATTGTCCTGTCGGTGTAAGTGTCATCGTCTTCAATCAAAGTATGACTCAAAACGTCGTTGTCAAGGTTTATTGTATCTTCGGTAATTTTCACGTCGTCTATAAATTTTGATTGCACTTTTATAAATTCGTCGCCTTCAAACATTTTTTCCATACGAACGGCAAGGTGACCGTCCATGAAAAGATTTTCGCGAATAACTTTTTTCTCAACCGCCTCATGCAATGCCTTGATGACACGTGCCGCGCTCAATCTGTGACAATCTTCTTCAAAAAGACAAACCGTGTAATCATTCGGAACAATGTAAATCCCGTCGGATTTTGTTTTACTCTTTACGACTTCGCGCTCAATTTCCTTTATCAAATCTTTTGGTTCAAGTTCACCGCGTTTACGAAACATATTTGCAATTACATTGGATATTCCCAAAAAAATTCGCCCCCTTTCAAATTCCGGACATTATAGCACATTTGTCAATTTTGACGGCATTTTGGAATAATTTTTACTCGTGAAAATTATTGCACTTTTTTAGGAATGTGGGATACCGTCGCAAAAATTATTTCGCCGTCATCGTTTTCGGTCGAAGTTTCAATTTTTGCATCGGAAAAGCCTTCAGATTTCAGCCGATTTAAATAATTTCCGACATCTTCCGAATTTTCGGCAAGTCCTTCAATTCTCAAAAAATTTTCGCCTGCCTCAATTTTGGTAAGTCCGGTTTTTCCGTCCGCAATTTTTCCGAGTTTCAACAAAACATTTAAATTTGCTCCGTCGCCCGGAAGTTTTTCGGAAATTTGATAAAGTCGTTTCATTTCCGAAATATCCTTTTCGACGGATTTTTTTGCGACAATCGCCTCACTTTTCAGATTTAAATTTTCCCGCGACTCAATCAACAAATCTTCCGTTTCGGAATGTTCATTAAAGAAATTTGCCAAAACGACGGAATTTAAAACAAAAAATCCGGCAAAGACTGCCGCCGAAATTTTTTTGAAGTTCCACCTTTCGTCAATGCTTTTCAAGAGATTCGGCGAACCCTGATTTTTGACAATCCCCGCAACAAAAGTCGCCGACGCATACGAATCGTAATCAAAAATTTTTTCGGGCATTGCCGTCAAAACCCGTAATGTCATCGAATTTTTTTGCCAGGCGGAAATGTAATCTTCCGTCAATTTTTTCGGCGCGCCTTCAACCCAAAACTCCGTCGAGTCCGGAAGTTCGATAAAATCGAAATATGAACCTTCTCCGGTTTGAGCTTTTGCCCAAATTTTTGCGGCTTCCGAAATTTCGTTTTTCGGCAATGTATTCAGTTCGTCTTGATAAATTTCCACTTCATTCGTCGCAAGGCAAAATCCGGTTGCGGAAGTTTTCCAACCGCGACCGGCACAGACGACCGTTATTTTTTCGGCAAGTTGCTCCGGAATTGAAATTTTTTCAAGGGGATCCGGCTCAAAATCGACCTCAAAATTTTCCGTCTCACTTTCAAAAATTCGCGTGAAGTAAATTTTTGTACCGTCAAAACTTATCCCCAAGACTTCATTCAGATCCGGGCGAAAAAATTTTATGACCTTCTCAAACATTTATGCCGTTACCGAAAACTTATAAAAAGTTATAACTTCTGAAGTTGTTTGATGACGATAATTTTGTCGTATGTTCGCAAGCCTGTGGTGAATTTTCCACAAAAGTTTCTCACTCTTTATAATGTTGCAAGTTTTAAAGTAACGTTCATCCTCTCTTTTATTCATCGCGTATTTTCGCGAAATTGAGCGTTGCAACCCCGCCGCTGTTTTTTCTTCAAATTTTTAATTGTTTTTGTTCGGTTGACGGTTGATCGCCACCGGCGGTTGCCGGTTAAGTCGCTCTGCCGTAAAAACAAGTGCATTGTGGAGAACTGCCACGTTAAAAAAGTGTATTTTGACCGACGGTCTTTGAACCGTTTTTGAGGCGGTACTCCCTCGCAAGGCTCCGGTATTTTATAAGTCCGGCAAAGAGTACGGGAAATTAAAAGTAAGCGGAAGGCTCTTCGGAGGTGACCGTATAAGGGCGGCTTGACCGTCAATCTTTTCAAGAATCTTCCGGCTTTAGCCGGAAGAGGTTTAATGATTTGGAAATGTCAATCAATCGTGACTTCAGATTTCTTCAAGAGCGGCGGAGTCGATAAAAATTTTTTTATTGGGAATGTCGATTTTCGTCACGACTTTTTTCAGCGCAGGTATCAAAATTTCTTTTTCGCCCTCAACTTGAAAAACATCGTTACTGCCGGTTTTCAAAACATTTGTGACCTTGCCGAAAAATTTTTCCCCGTCAAAAACTTCACAGCCGATAATATCAAAGGTATAAAATTCGCCTTCGGCAAGTGGAGCGGCCTTACTTTTCGGAACGGTTAAAAATTTATTCGTCAAAAGTTTTGCGTCTTCGCGATTTTCGACTCCGGCAAATTTTGCAAAAATTCCACCGCTTATATGTTTGATGCTTTCGATCGACATTATTTTCCCGCCGACTTTGATCTCTTTCAAGCCGTCGAAACGTCCTTCAAAATCGGTAAGCGGAACAATTTTTACCAATCCGTCAATTCCGCGCGCCGCGCCGATTTTCCCGACGATAATTTCGTCCGGAGAAATTTTATCCGCGAATCGCGATAATTTTGTCATCTTCCACCAACACTTCCACATTCATGAGTTCGCGCATATCGTCGCCGACTTTTATCTCAACCTGACGCTCCAAAGTTCCCTGCGTAATTTCCGCGCCGATTGAAAGTTTCGTCATATCTTCGCGGCGGTGTGAAATATCGTCGAGGCGTTCCTGTCTCTGTGCAATTTCGTTGCCGAAATAATTGTTGATTTCGTTTATATGTTGCGGATTTTTGTTGAGTTCGCGCTGACGATCGAGATCAATCTGTTTGATTTCGAGATCAAGCTGTTCGATTGCCTTGCTCATTTCGTCCAAAAGGCGCGCCTTCAATTTCTCCGTCAATTTTGCTTTAACGGTAACCGGCACGGTAACGGTAATGCTGTTCATAAAATTTTCTTCCCTTCCAAAAATATACTTTTTGTAAAAAATACTTGTAATTATGCCATTTGTCGGCAAGTCGAAAACCCGCCTCGACCAAAGATTGGCTAAATCAAAGTTTCCCGAAAAAGAGTCGCAATTTCTACTCCGCTGTCTCTATAAAAATGCGGGCAGATGTTCAAATACGCAGAGAATCCGATGCTGTGAAAAATGATAAAAATATTGGAATTCATTAACAAATTTATTATTTTCCTTTATGCTCCGTTTTACTTTTCGTTGCGTAAGCGAAAGTTCAATCCTTCTTTTACGCAACATCGTATTTCCCGCCCCCTTGATTTTCTTGTATTATAGTGAAACATTAACTTTTTTGCAACGTTTTGCAGCTTTTTTTACACGGGCGTTTGGAAGGTTGCAGAAGAATTGAATAAGGGTTATAATTGCGGCAATAATTTTTTGATTTAAAGGTGCTTTTAATGAATATCGTTGTTTCCGGTTATTACGGATCCAAAAACGGCGGAGATGAGGCAATGCTTGCGGCAATGCTTGAAGTCCTGCGCGAGTTTGACGAAAGTCTCAACGTCACCGTCATTTCCATGAATCCCGAATATACGAAAAAACGGCATCGCGTCGACGCAGTGCCTTGGCTTGATTTTTTTGCGATTGTCGGAAAAATCCGCAAAGCCGACCTTTTGATAAGCGGCGGCGGTAGCCTTTTGCAAAATGTCACCAGTCGCAGAAGTCTTTACTATTACCTTGCAGTTATTTTTCTTGCCGAATTTTTGGGTTGCAAAGTCATGCTTTACGCGCAGGGAATAGGCCCCATTCACGGGACGATCGCCGAAAAATTGATGAAATTTATCGTGAATCGTACCGATCTCATAACCGTCCGGGACAAGGGCTCTTTGAAGGAACTTGAAAGATTGAAGATAACGCATCCGAAAATTTTTTGTACGGCGGATCCCGTACTTGCGATAAATCCCGTTTCTCCGGAGCCGGGAAAAAGGATTTTGGAAAAATATTTGCCGGAAAGATCCGGCGGCAAAATTGTCGGCGTATCCGTCAGATATTGGACGGGCTGGGAACATTGTCGAAAAGAACTTGCAACCGCCCTGACCCGCCTTGCAAAAGAAAAAATTTTTACGATAGTTTTTTTGCCGATGCAATTTCCGGAGGACATAAAGGCGGCAAAGTCCGTAGCCGAAATTATGGACGCGCCGGCTGTGGTGCTTGAGGACGAATATAGAACGGAAGAAATTTTGAGCATTGTCGGAAATACGGACGTTCTCATAAGCATAAGACTTCATGCGCTGATTTTTGCGGGAGTTTCCGGAGTGCCTTCAATCGGAATTTCTTACGACCCGAAAATAGAAAGATTTTTGGATTCGATAGGCGAAAAGCCGGCGGGAAATTTGGAAGAAGTTACTGCTGAAAAAATTTTTTCGGCGGCGGTCGAAAAAATCGAAAGACCGAAAAATTTACATGACGATTCGCTTTTCAAAAATCTTCGCACGCTTGCGAGAAAAAATGCGGAATCGGCAATCGAATTGATAAAGGGTGGCGGGCAACATTGACAAAGAGAATCGAACTTGCGGACGCTTCCGAAATGTTTGCCGTTTTGGGTGAACGCGACGAATTTTTGCAAACTCTTGCCGGCGAATTTTCCTGCAGAATTACGGCGCGGGGAAATTTTATTGAAATTGCCGGAGAAGATTCGGAAGTCAATCAAACGGCGGAAGTTGTCGAAGAACTTCAAAGAATTTACCGGCGCGGCAGTACCATTAAACTTTCGGATATAATTTCGGCGGTTAAATTGGTCAGGAAAAATCGCGGAAACGATATGAAAAAGATTTTCGGAGAAACAATTATTGTCACGGCAAAAGGAGTACATATTCACGCAAAGAGTATCGGTCAGCAAAATTATATCGACACGATCCGCCGGAATGTAATCACTTTCGGCGCGGGACCCGCCGGCACCGGCAAAACTTATCTTGCCGTGGCAATGGCGGCATATTACTTGCGTGTGAAGGAAGTCAAGAAAATTATTTTGACCCGTCCCGCCGTCGAAGCCGGAGAACGGCTCGGATTTTTGCCGGGCGACATTCAGGATAAGGTAGATCCATATCTTCGTCCGCTTTACGATGCATTGCAGGATATTTTGGGATTTGACATGTATAAAAAATTTTGTGATCGCGGTGTTATCGAAATTGCCCCGCTTGCTTACATGCGCGGGCGAACTTTGAGCGACGCTTTTATTATTTTGGACGAGGCGCAAAATACCACCGGACGACAGATGAAAATGTTTTTGACGCGCTTGGGATTCGGTTCGCGCATGGTCGTCACCGGCGATTTGGGGCAAATTGACCTGCCGGGCGGCACGAAATCCGGACTTGCCGAAGCCGTCGAAATTTTAAAATCGGTTAAGGGCATAGGAATTTCGCTGCTTGATTCCGGCGACGTTGTCCGTCATGATGTCGTTTCAAGGATAATCGAAGCGTATGCCGCGCAGGAAGGAGTAACAGGGTAAGAGGTTAAGAGGGTAAGAGGTTATTAGTCTATTTCTCTTATTCCCTAATTCCCTGTTTCCCTAATTCCCGTTTTCCCTCTTTCCCTGTTAATTATCTCCGTCCGGGAGGATTCATTCCCCGATTCATTTGTCCGGGAGGAACGGGTTTGCCGCGTCCGTTTCTTCTTCCAATATCTCCGGGTTTATTCTCATCACCGGAAATTTCTTCATCTTCTTCCACATTTTCAGTTTCTTCACCGGAATTTTTATCGGAAGAATTTTCGGAAGAACTTTCGCCGGTCGATTCGTTTGAAGTTGAACCGGAATTGTCCTCAATCTCCATATCGTTCGATACCAAATCAAGCGCAGCCGCCATATCATTTGCAAGGTTTACCTCATTCGTTTCTTCCTCTTCGCCAAGTGAGACGGTGTTGTCAAGCATTTCAAAAATGCCTTCCTGCGTTTCAATATTCAAGACAACGTGATCCGAACTGTCCTGCTCAACCCCCGCACGATTTTGGTCATCGTTACTCGTCAAAACCATTGTGTTGTGTTCCATATCCGAATATGAACCCGTCTGAACGTGGGTCATCACCCGAACATTGTTGAAGTTGTCCGCATTTTGTACGCTGAACTCCTCCGGCTTACTCTCTATAATTTCCTCTTCTTCGACAGTCAAATTAGTCACCGGATTTATCGGCGGCAAAATCTCCGTCAACAAGCCCGGATCTATCGTGATTATATAATTCGTCGTGTCAATCCCGTTTTGCACCGATGCCGTAAACGTCCCGTTTGAATTTTGCACCAACGTATAACCTTCACCGTCGCCTATGCTCACCGTCGCCGTAAATGTGCCGTCCGAATTTCTGATGTAATTTATCCCCGAAATGTTCAGACCGCCCGCAAAACTTCCGCCGCCGTCGATTGTGTAGCCGTTGCCGCCCGTGTTCCAAGTTATATTCCCGCTTTGATCTATCGTCCCGTTGTCTACCGAAATTCTTACGTCAATATTTGTGATGACCGGCTCGGGAGTTTCCGGAACTTCAATAACCGGCTCAACAATCGGGGTTTCCGGTTCTTCAATTTCAATATCTTCAGGTTCTTCGACTGCCGGATTTTCAGGCTCGACTACCGGAACTTCAGGCTCGACTACCGGAACTTCAGGCTCAACTGCCGGAACTTCAGGCTCGACTGCGGGAATTTCAGGCTCGTCGGGAATGTACAAATTACCCGGATCTATCATTATGATATAGTTCGTGTAAAGATAATTTCCCTCCGTGTCTCTGCCGTTCGCAACAGTCGCCGTGTAAGTGCCGTCCTCATTCTCCTTCAAAACATAGCCGTTGCCGTTTTCAAGCGTGATTGTGGTTTTCCCGTCAACAACCTTTATGTCGGAATATTTCAGCTTGTTGCCGAAATTGTCGCCGTCCGGAAGTCCCGAAACAGTTACTCCGCCGTCGTAAGTTATCGTGCCTTTTTTATTTTCCGTGCCGTCCGGAACCGTCAAAGTTATTCCCACTTCGTCAATTTGCGGATCCGAAATTTTTCCGTTGATTACGTCGATATTGTAATTTGTGCCGGTGTATTCGTCGGTCTTTGCAAAGGCATTGTAATTTGTCGGCGAATTTGTCGTCAATGCGTAGCCGCCGCCTTCCTTAACCGTGACCGTCGAAGTGTCGCCGCAGTCGATAATCTTTGAAATATTAAGCGTCAGCGCGTCGAATTTGTTGCCGCTTGAGTCCGTCGTCGTAACTTCTCCGTCCCAATGAATATTCCCGTCAATGTCCCTGTGACCGTTCGCAACCGTCACAATTACTCCGGAATTGTTCAAAGTCGGGTCGGTTATGTTTCCGTTGACTATGGAAATTATATAATTCGTGAAAGTGTTTCCTTCCCGTACCGTCGCCGTGTAAGTTCCGTCCGAATTTTTGACCAAAGTATAATCCGGGCTTTCGTTTAACGTGATTGTCGAAATATTTCCGCTCGTCGAAATGTCGCCGTAATTCAAAGTTATTCCGGAATCGTCCATGCCCGTGACGGTTACACCGCCGTCGTAATGAATCGTGCCGTCCAAATCCTTTTTTCCGCCGCTGACCGTCAAAGTGACCGGAATGTTGTTTTCCTTCCAAACATTATACGCGCCGTCCTCAACCTTGATGTTGTAAACGTTTTGCGTGAATTTGTCATCGGAAGTGACCACAACCGTATAATTTCCGTTGCCGTTGTCGGTAAGTGTGTAACCCGTGCCGTTTTCAATCGTGGTGTAGGTTTTGTTGCCGTCCTCGTCAATTTGCGCGCCGGAAGTGTTGAGCGGGAAAGACTGCAAAATATTTCCTTCGCCGTCCGTCAAATTGATTGTCGTGACGGGGTTGCCGTCAACATCCGTCAAAGTTACCGTTCCCGCCGGGTTTCCGTTTGTCCAAGTCGTATTTCCGTCAAGGTCTTTCGTCGCGTCGTCAACCGTCAAAGTCAAATTTGTTTTCGTTATCGTCGGGTCAATAATTCTGCCGTCAACAACCTTTACGTTGTAATTTGTGTATTGATGTACATTGTTTTCGTCAATTCCCAAATCCACAAGGATTGTGTAAGTTCCGTCGCCGTTGTCCACATATTTTTTGTAGGAATACTTATCGGTTTCAAGACTCAAATCCTGCCTGTCGTTAATGGTCGCCGTTACCTTGCGCGAATTTTCGTTAAGAGTTTGAGTGTAAAAGCCGTCGTATTTTGAGTTACCCGTCAAAATTTCCCGCGTGGTTTCGTCGAAAGTCGCGATTGTGTTGTCGAACTTCGTAATTTCGCCGTCAACATTTCTGTAAGCGTTGCCCACATTTACGACTATGTTTGAATTGTTTTTGACGGGATCGGTTATCGTGCCGTCCGTGACAATGACTTTATAGCGGGTGTAAATATATTGTCCCGTCGTCGGGTCGGTACCGTTCGACTTGATGACGGTGTAATATTTCTCGCCGTTCTCCTCTTTAAGACCAAAGAAATCGGTATAGCCGCCGTCGGTCAATTCAACGGTCGTTCGGTTGCCGTTTTCAATCAAAGTATCCGCACCCGGAATATTTTCAAGGATTGTGCCGCCTTCGTTTATGTGAGTTGTCCAAGCGGAATTATTCCAAGTTATGTTGCCGTCCAAGTCTTTACTGCCGCCGTCCGCCGTCAAAGTCATTTCAACGTCGTTTATTATGTAATCCTTCAAACTGCCCGTGCCGATTGAAACGGTATAAATCGTCTTGTCCAAAGTTTCGGGGTCTGTGACGGTTACGGTGTAAGTCCCGTCCGCATTTTTGGCGAAATTAAATTTTGCGTTATCCTGCGTAATTTGCGCGGTTGAAGTCCCGCCGTCGGTTACGGTTTTCACTCCCAAAAGATTTTTAATATCCGTGACATCGGAAATATTTTTGTTGTCCGA
>CAJOPK010000003.1 GCA_905236255.1 uncultured Selenomonadaceae bacterium
ACGAAAAAATCGAATTTTATAAAACTCTCGTTAAAGTCGGATTTAAAGAAATTGAAGTCGGTTTTCCCGCCGCATCGGAAACGGAATACGCGCTTTTGAGAAAATTGATTGAGGACAATCTCATTCCCGACGACGTTACCGTCCAAGTTTTGACACAGGCGCGGGAACACATCATAAAGAAAACTTTTGAGGCTTTGGACGGCGCAAAAAATGCAATCGTTCACGTCTACAATTCCACTTCACTTGCACAGCGCGAACAGGTTTTCAAAATGTCGAAGGACGAAATCAAAAAAATTGCGACGGACGGCGCGAAACTTCTTCTGGAACTTACCGAAAAAGCCGGCGCGAATTATCGTTTTGAATATTCGCCGGAAAGTTTCACCGGAACGGAGCCGGAATACGCGCTTGAAGTTTGTAATGCGGTTTTGGACGTTTGGGAGCCGGTTATCGACAGAAATCCGATCATCAACATTCCGGTCACGGTCGAAATGTCAATGCCGCACGTTTACGCCATGCAGGTTGCTTACATAAACAAACATTTGAAATATCGCGACAAAGTCGTTTTGAGTTTGCACCCTCACAACGATCGCGGTTGCGGTGTTGCCGATTCCGAAATGGGACTGCTTGCCGGCGCGGACAGAATTGAGGGAACTCTTTTCGGAAACGGCGAAAGAACCGGCAACGTCGATATCGTCACTCTTGCGATGAATATGTTTGCACTCGGAGTAGATCCGAAACTTGACTTTACGAATATGCCGGAACTTGTCGAAATGTACGAACGCGTTACCCGTATGCACGTCCATGATCGTCAACCTTATGCCGGCGCGCTTGTCTTTACCGCCTTCAGCGGAAGTCATCAGGACGCGATTGCAAAGGGTATGCATTGGCGCGACGAAAAAAATCCGAGTCGGTGGACGGTTCCTTACTTGCCGATCGATCCGCACGATGTCGGTCGCGAATACGACGGCGACGTTATCAGAATCAACAGCCAGAGCGGCAAGGGCGGAGTCGGTTTCATCATGGAACAGCGTTACGGCATCGAAATGCCGAAAAAAATGCGCGAGGACTTCGGCTATTGCGTCAAGGGCGTTTCCGACAAAAAACACAAGGAACTCATGCCGGACGAAATTTATCAGATTTTCCACGACGAATATGTAAACGTTTCCGCGCCGTACAAACTGATTGAATTTGCGCTCAAAAAAGAACCGGACGGCTCCAGAAGCGGCAACGTCGAAGTCGAAGTAAACGGGGAACACGTCACATATTCCGCACGCGGTAACGGCAGACTTGACGCGATAAGCAACGCCATGCAAAAAAATCTCGGCATAAAATATGCAAACGTCACTTACAACGAACACGCGCTTGAAATCGGTCAGACCGCACGGGCTATGGCTTATATCAGCATTACGGCGGAGGACGGAAAGATTTTCTGGGGCGCCGGCATGGATACCGATATTATCACCGCATCAATTCTCGCGCTTTTCAGCGCAATCAACAGAATGGTTGCAAGTCAAAACTAAAATCGAATTTGTAAAATTGAAGGGAGAAAAATTATGTCCGGACATTCAAAATGGGCAAACATTAAACGTAAAAAAGGCGCAAACGATGCAATTCGCGGCGCATTGACAACAAAAATCGGGCGCGAAATTACCATCGCCGTAAAAATGGGCGGTTCCGATCCTACCGGCAACATGCGCCTCAAACTTGCATTGACGAAGGCGAAAGCAAACAACATTCCGAAAGACAATATCAACCGCGCAATTCAAAAGGGACTCGGCGCGGCCGACGGCGCAAATTATGAAGAAATTACTTACGAAGGATACGGGCCCGGCGGCGCGGCTCTCATGATTGATATTTTGACCGACAACCGCAACCGGACGGCGGCTGACATTCGTCATATTTTTTCAAAGTACGGCGGAAATTTGGGAGAAACCGGTTGCGTCGGCTGGATGTTTAAACAGAAGGCGGTTTTTGTCGTCGAAAAGGAAATTTTTGACGATGAAGATGCTTTGATGGAAATTGTCATGGACGCGGGTGCGGAAGATTTTAATGCCGACGATGAAGTATTTGAAATTACTGCGGCTCCGGAAGATTTTGACGCGATCGAAAATGCCCTTGCCGAAAAGGGAATTGAAACGGCTTCCGCCGAAATAACTCAAGTCCCCGACACCACAGTTCAACTTTCCGGAAAAGATTCGGAGAGTATGCAGAAACTTCTTGACGCTCTCGACGAAAATGACGACGTTCAAAACGTCTACGGAAATTATGAATTGGAATAAACGGCAGTGAAAAAATGCTGGCACTCGGAATAGATCCCGGCACCGCAATTTGCGGATACGGTTTTGTCGAATATTCGGGCGGGCGTTTGATCGCGAAAGATTACGGCGCAATAACGACAAGCCCGAAGGCTTTGATGCAGGACAGACTTTTAAAAATTCACACGGAACTTGACGCGCTCATAAAAAAATATCGCCCGGAAGTTATGGGAATCGAAAAACTTTTCTTCGGACGAAATGCAACAACGGCAATTCCCGTCGGGCAGGCGAGGGGAATTGTTTTGCTGTGTGCCGCGCAAAACAATCTTGACATTGTCGAAATGACACCGAATGAAGTAAAGATGTCGATCACCGGTTACGGCGGCTCCAAAAAAGATCAGGTGATTTTTATGGTCACCCGGATTTTAAATCTTCCGGAGCCGCCCAAGCCGGACGACACTGCGGACGCATTGGCAATAGCGATAGGCGCGGCTTATGAATCGCAGAGTTTGGCGCGCAGGAATTTTTTGTAAAATTTGACCGCCGTATTTTGAGGTATGATAAAAATGAAGTTTGATTTTAACGATTCCCGGAAGATTTTGGAATTTGATAAAATTCGCGAAAGACTCAAAAATTGTGCGACAAGCAATTTCGGAAAAGAACTTGCGGAAAGAATTGAGCCGGACGATGATTTTGAAACGGTAAAAGAAAATCTTTCCCGAACGACGGAGGCGGTAAAAATTTTTGCGATGACCGCGCCGCCTTTGGGGGGGATTCGGGATATTCGCGAAACCTTGAAAAAAATAAAACTCGGTTCTTCCGCAGATGCCGAAGAATTTTTGGATATTCTTTCGACGATGTACGCGATGCGACAGGTCAAATATTTTTTCCGGGATACCGACATTGACGCGCCGCAATTAAAATCACGGGCGGCGGAAATTGAGATTTTGGGAAATTTGGAACGCCGGCTTGAAAATGCGATTGACGAACACGGCGCGGTTAAAGATACGGCAAGCGTCGAATTGCAAAAAATTCGTCGGGAACTTCGGACGGCGCAAAACAAAATTAAAACAGACATTTTTAATATTCTGCATGACAATTCCAATCAGAAAATTTTTCAAGATGCGATTGTCACAATGCGCGGAGACCGTTACGTTATCCCGGTCAAAGCCGAATATAAATCCTCTTTTCCCGGAATTGTTCACGACAGATCCGCAACCGGTGCGACGATTTTTATCGAGCCGATGGCAATTGTAAATTTGAACAACGACATCAAACAACTTGAGGCGGACGAACGTCATGAAGTTGCAAGGATTTTGAGAGTTTTGAGTGAGGACGTTCGCAAAAATTCCGGCGACCTTTCAAACAACGTCGAAATTCTTGCAGAAATTGATTTGGTTTTTGCAAAGGCAAAATTTGCCCGCGAAATTGACGCGACGGAGCCGATTTTAAGCGATTACACGGATTTAATTTTTGCGCGTCACCCTTTGATAAATCCGGAAGAAGTTGTCCCGATTGACATTAAACTGGGCGAAAATTTTTCAATGTTGCTTGTCACCGGCCCGAATACCGGCGGTAAAACCGTTTCAATGAAAACTTTGGGATTGCTGTCTTTAATGGCTCAATCCGGACTTTACATTCCCGCAAAAAGCGGTTCAAAAATTGCCGTATACAAAAATATTTTTGCCGACATAGGCGACGAGCAGTCAATCGAACAAAGTCTTTCGACTTTTTCCGCGCACATGACGAAACTTGTAAAAATTTTGGCGGAAGTCGAATCGACCGACCTTGTACTTTTGGACGAATTGGGAGCAGGTACGGATCCGGACGAAGGCACTGCACTTGCGACGGCGATTTTGGAAAGACTTTTGACAATAAAAGTTTCGACCGTTGCCACAACTCATTATTCCGAATTGAAAACTTTTGCATGGTCAACGGACGGAATAGAAAATGCCTGCGTCGAATTTAACGCCGAAACTTTAAAGCCCACTTACCGGCTTTTAATCGGAATACCCGGCGCGAGTAATGCGTTTGCAATAAGTGAGCGTTTGGGCTTGCCGAAAAGTTTGATTCTGCGCGCAAAACAATTCATAAATTCCGAACACGCGAATTTTGAAAAAGTTGTTTCGGAACTTGAAAACGAGCGTATAATGTACGAACAGCGAAATGCCGAAATTTCCGAGCGTCAAATGAAACTCGCCCGGCATGAAAAAGAAATTGCCGCAATTCGCGAAGAACTTTCAAAGTCCAAAAGCGACATTGTTCGCAAGGCACGCGAAAAAGCTGCCGCCGAAATTCGCAAGACAAAAAGAGAAGCGGAAGAAATTATCGATGCGCTTAAAGAACAATTCGACGATTCCGGCGTTAAAAAACGTCAGCAGACAATTCAAGCCGCCCGCGACAAATTGCGGGAGATGGAAGACGAAAATTCTCCGGGAATTGTCGGGCAAAAATCTTTGGGCAAACGCATAAACCGGAAAATTCTCGAAGTCGGCGATACTGTTTACATTCCTTCACTGGATCAAAAAGGGACGGTGCTTTCGATAGAAAAAGACGGAAAAGAATTGACCGTTCAGCTCGGAAGCATGAGGACGACCGTCCAAACTTCAAAATGCAGATTCGTCGGTCACGGTCAAAAGGAAATTGAAATTTCTCCGCCCGTCGTAAATGTAAATCGCGGTTCCGCCGGACTTTTGGAAAAGACTTCGCAAATCGGCAGGGATATTGACATTCGCGGCTTGCAGGTAAACGAAGCCGAACAACTTTGCGGAAAATTTATCGACGATGCCGCGCTTGCCGGATTGAAAAGAGTTTTGATAATTCACGGAAAAGGTACCGGCGCACTTCGCAAGGGTATTCACGATTTTCTGCGAACAAACAGATCCGTCGAAAGTTTTCGGCTTGCCGATATTGACGAAGGCGGATCCGGTGCCACCGAAGTCGATTTGAGATAAATTTTTGCCGGCAATTCGGAAAGGAAATTTTTTGATGAAATTACAGACGATTGAATATTATTTTCGGGAAGTTCTCGTTTCGATGATAAGAAATCGCATGATGACTTTTGCCTCAATCGGAACGGTTGCGGTGTCGTTATTCGTTTTGGGCGTATTTTTTATTTTGGTCATGAATATGACAAAAATGGCGGATTCGCTTGAAAGCCGGGTTCAAATTTCGGCTTATTTGAACGACGCACTTCCGGAAGAAGGACGCAAGGAAGTCGAACGAATGACACGCGATTTAAAAAGTGTCACCAAAATAGAATATATTCCGAAAGAGCAGGCACTTCAAAAATTACAGGAAAGACTCGGAGAACAGCGGAAAATTCTGGACGCGCTCGGCGATTCAAACCCTCTGCCCAATTCTTTTTTGATAACGGTGAGATCGGCGGATGAAGTTCAAAAAACTGCCGTTGCCGTTGCCGATTTGTACGGAGTTGACGAAGTAAAATACGGGCAGGACGTTGCCGAGCATTTGTTTGACTTGACGCATTTGATGCGACTTTTCGGATTGATTTTGATGATTTTGTTGACCGGTGCGACGATTTTCATAATTGCAAATACAATTCGTCTTACGGTTTTTGCCCGGCGAAAAGAAATTGCGATAATGAAATTTGTCGGGGCGACGGATTGGTTTATACGCTGGCCTTTCATTTTGGAAGGAATGGGCTTGGGACTTATCGGCGGCGGAATAAGCGCGCTGTTTTTGAGAAGTTTTTATTCCGCAACGGCTGCGAAAATGTACTCGACTCTTGCATTTTTCCCGCTTATCGAACAATATCCGTTTATGAATTATGTTACGGCGGCATTGATAACGGCGGGAATGTTAATCGGAACTTTGGGAAGTGCGGTTTCTCTCAAGAAATTTTTGGAGGTCTGAAAATGAAGAAATTTTTTGCGACCTTTTTAATTGCAAGTCTTTTGACCGGTGCGACGGTTTACGCCGAAAATCTCGAAAACAAAAAAGCCGATTACGATGCGGCGGCTCAAAAGGCACTTCAAAAATCCGAAGCGATTCAAGAAAAAATTGATTCGGTTTCGGAAGTCAAAAGAGTTTTGGACGAAGAAGCCGATATTGCCGTTGCCGATTATGAAGAAAAACAGGGCGCACTTGATACGACTTTGGCAAGGATTGAAGAGAACGAAAACAAACTTGCCGAAACGGAAGCCGATTACAAATTAAAGCACGGAATTTTGGAAAAGAGAGTTCGCGACATTTACATAAACGGACAAATTTCGTATATCGACGTACTTTTCGGTGCGAAAGATTTTTCGGATTTTCTTACGCGAATGGACTTGTTAAAGCGCGTAATTATGCAGGATTCGGAATTGGTCAACATTGTTTTGAAGTATCAAAACGAAATTAAGGAAGTCGGCAAGCAACTTGAAGCCGACAGACGTATTCAGGCGGAACTTGCAGAAAAAGCCGAAACGGCAAAGGAAATCAAACTTCAAAAAGTTGCCCGTCAGCAGGAACTTATTGACCGAATGCAAAACGATAAAGCCGTTTATGACAGGCAATACGACGAAATGATGGCGGCATCAAAACAAGTCGAACAAATGATTCAAGAGAGTAAATATCGTGCGGCGGCTGAAGAAGAGGCACGTCGGCGGAGAGCCTCTCAAAGTTCTTCCGGCGGAGGAAGTTCTCAAGGATATGTTGCGCGCGGTTCCGGTGCGATGATTTGGCCGGTTTCCGGCCCGATAACTTCACCTTTCGGTTGGAGAACTCACCCGATTTTCGGCACAAAGCGTTTTCACAGCGGGCTTGATATTGCCGCCGATTACGGAACTCCGATTCGTGCCGCAGACTCCGGCGTTGTCACTCATTCCGGCTGGATAGGCGGATACGGAAATACGGTCATGATAGATCACGGCGGCGGAATTGTGACTTTGTACGGACACAATCAAAGTCTTGCCGTCAGTGTCGGTCAATCGGTAAGTCAAGGGCAGGTTGTTTCTTATTGCGGATCTACCGGAAATTCGACCGGTCCGCATTGTCATTTTGAAGTAAGAAGAAACGGAGAACCCGTCAGCCCTTACAATTATTTATAAAAAAAAACGGAATATTTATCGGCAAACAAAAAATTGCCGATTTTTTTGTAAAAAATTTCGGCAATCAGAAATCTTCGTCAAAATTGAAACTTCCCAAAACATTCCAGGCGTAATCCGTCAAAATTACTCCGACCCGCATTTCTCCGAAAACATATCTTTCCGCCCGGAAACTTGCGCGCCGGGCAATTTTATTCCAAACTTCCGAAAGATTGTTTTTTTCGATAATTTTTGCCGCATCCTCCGTCGTATTTGCGGAAAGAATTTTGTGAACTTCTTCCGCCGGCAAACCTTCCGCAGCCGAATATGCCGCCAAAGTTTCAAGCCGGGCATCGGAAATCCGGTTGTGCGTATGAAAATTTCCCGCCGCAACTTTTACCAATTTCCCGATATGTCCGCAGAGAATGACTTTTTTTATTTTGCGTTCGACCGCCGCCTCCAACATAAAACCGACAAAATTGCTCATGTGAACGACCGCGCCGAAAGGCAATCCGATTTTTGCGGCAATCGTTTCGCCGATCCTGCCCGGAACAAAAACGAGAGTTTCAAAACCTGCCGCCTTTGCCACGTCGATTTGAGGGACAAGAGAATTTTTGAAAGCCTCTTCGGACATGGGATGCAAAACTCCGGTCGTCCCGATAACGGAAATTCCGCCTTCAATTCCGAGAACCGGGTTTAAAGTTTTTTTTGCAAGTTCAACGCCCGCCGGAATCGAAATTTCGACTTCAAGTCCGGAAATTTCAAATTCTTCCGCAACATTTTTGATAAGTTGACGGGGCCCCGGATTTATTGCCGGCTCCCCGACCGGAACAGACAAGCCGGGTTTTGTGACTTTCCCGATCCCCCTGCCGGCTTTAAAAACAATTTCATTTCCGGGAATTTTTTTTATCGTCACAAAAACCGACGCGCCGTTTGTAACGTCCGGATCGTCGCCGGAATCTTTTACGATTTCCGCACGAAAAATTTCGTCCGAAATCTCTTCGACTTTTGCTACCGGAATTTTTAAAATCGTTCCGTCAAGCGCAATTATTTCGACTTCCGAAACAAATTCGCCGGATCCGCTTAAAATCAATGCTGCCTTTACCGCCGCCGCCGCGCAGGCTCCGGTGGTAAATCCGCTTTTCAATTTGTCCGGCATTATCTGTTACCGTACATTTTTTCGTAATAATTTTGATATTCGCCGCTTACGATCTTTTCCCACCATGATTTATTGTCGAGGTACCAGGCTACGGTTTTTTTGATGCCGTCGTCAAATTTTGTTTTGGGTGTCCAGCCGAGTTCCGTTTCAATTTTCGTCGGGTCAATCGCGTAACGCAAATCATGACCTTTTCGATCCGTGACAAATTCGATTAAATCTTCACTCTTGCCCAAAATTTTCAAAATCGTTTTGACGACTTCCAAATTTGTTCGTTCGTTGTGACCGCCGATGTTGTAAATTTCGCCGACCGTGCCTTTTCTCAAAATAAGATCAATCGCCGAACAATGATCTTCAACGTAAAGCCAATCGCGAACATTTGCGCCGGCACCGTAAACCGGCAATTTTTTGTCGTTGAGCGCGTTTATTATCATGAGCGGAATAAGTTTTTCCGGGAAGTGATAAGGGCCGTAATTGTTCGAGCAGCGGGAAATGGTCGCCGGAAATTGATAAGTTCTGATATAGGCTTGGACGAGCAAATCTGCGGAGGCCTTGCTTGCCGAATACGGGCTTGACGTGTGAATCGGAGTTTTTTCGGTGAAAAACAAATCCGGTCTGTCAAGCGGCAAATCTCCGTAAACTTCGTCGGTCGAAACCTGATGATAACGATCAACTTTAAATTTTCGTGCCGCGTCCATCAAAATGCCGGTGCCGATTATGTTGGTTTTCAAGAAAAGTCCGGGATCTTCGATTGATCTGTCAACATGACTTTCCGCCGCAAAATTTACCACCACATTCGGACGAAATTCTTCAAAGGCTTTGTAAACTTCTTCACGATCCGAAATATCTCCGCGAACAAATTTAAAAGTCGGCAGAGGTTCCGCCGCCGCCAAAGTTTCCAAATTTCCGGCATAAGTGAGTTTATCGAAACATATAACGCTGTCCGCCGGACGATTTTTCAGCAGATAATAAATAAAGTTTGCGCCGATAAATCCCGCGCCGCCCGTTACAAAAATTGTCATTTTTGAAATATACCTCCTCAAAAAAATATCCGGTTTTGTCTTGCCGTGTATCCGAAATTCCACTCCGCGATTGTTTTTGTCATTATAATTTCACAACGATATTTTTGCAACATCGGACAAAGTTTTTTGTCAAAACAAACCGAAAAGCCCCCGCATATGCGAGGGCTCGAATTTTTCAAAATCAATGGTCGGGATGACAGGATTTGAACCTGCGACCTCATCGTCCCGAACGATGCGCGCTACCAAACTGTGCTACATCCCGACGACGTGCGCCATTATACCGGAAAAAAAATAAAAAGCAATACCTTGGAAAAATTTTTATCACGAATGGGTATAACATATGTATTGTAATCCCACAAACGCCCGTGGAACGGATTTACATAAAAACTTGACAGGAAAAATCTTTGCCTATATAATTCGCATTTACTGAAATTGCTTTAATCGGTGCTTTATGTTTAACGTGAGGAGTGACGGCATTAATGTTTAATCCTGTTCAAGTCGGAAAGAGAACAAGATACAGTTATGCGCGAATTAAAGAGGTTATGGAGATGCCGCATCTCCTTGACATCCAGCGCAAGTCATACGAATGGTTTTTGTATGGCGGCGGTCTGGAAGAAATTTTGAGAGATATTGAACCCATCACCGATTTTAACGGAAAATTGAAATTGTTTTTCAGAAGTTCGGTTCCCGGCGCGCCGCGTTTTACAATCGGGAAGCCGAAATATACTTTGGACGAGTGCAAAGAACGTGACGGTACATATTCCGTTCCCATCCGCGTAAATGTTCAACTCGTCAACGAAAACGGCGAGGTCAAAGAGCAGGAAGTTTTCATGGGCGATCTTCCCCTCATGACCGAAACCGGAACTTTTGTGATTAACGGAGCGGAGCGCGTTATTGTCAGTCAGCTTGTAAGATCGCCGGGTGCATATTACAACGAAACCATTGACCAGACGGGCAAAAAACTTTTCGGAGCGACGGTCATTCCGAATCGCGGCGCGTGGATTGAATTGGAAACCGACGCATCGGATTCTGTCAGCGTTCGCATAGACCGTACCCGCAAAATGCCCGTGACTTATCTTCTTCGTGCGCTTGATTTTTGGCGTGACGATCAAATTTTGGAACTCTTTGAGGAAGATCCGTTTATCGTTCAGGCATTGGAAAACGACGGCGCACTTGACGGAGATCCGAAATTTACGCCGAAAGAAGCGGCATTGATTGAAATTTACAAAAGACTGCGTCCGGGTGAACCGGCAACTCCGGAAAGTGCCCAGCAACTTTTGAACTCCCTTTTCTTTGATCCGAAACGCTACGATCTTGCGACGGTCGGCAGATATAAATTCACCAAAAAACTCGGTCTGCGTCGTCGTCTTTTGGGCAAGACTCTTGCGGAGGACATTATCGACGAAGAAACCGGCGAAGTTTTGATCCCGGCGGGTGTTGTCGTTACCGAAGAACACCTTGACAACATTCCGGCGGAACGCGAAGCCGAAATTTTCGGGCTTATCCCGGACGAAGCGCATCGCGGTTACATTACGCCGATCAAAGTCAAAATCAAAGATGAAGAAGGCAAAGTCATTTCAATGCTTTGCGCTCCTTCCCTTTCGATTGACGAAAACCGGACGATTTGTATTGCGGATATTGTCAGCGCAATCAGCTATATGTTGAATTTGATGCACGGAATCGGTCACACGGACGACATAGACCATCTCGGCAATCGTCGCGTCAGAAGTGTCGGTGAACTTTTGCAAAATCAATTCAGAATAGGTCTTACGCGAATGGAGCGCGTTGTCCGTGAGCGCATGACAATTCAGGAGCCGGAAATCATTACTCCGCAACTTTTGATAAACATTCGCCCGGTTGTTGCGGCAATCAAAGAATTTTTCGGGTCTTCCCAGCTTTCGCAGTTCATGGATCAACACAATCCTTTGAGCGAACTTACACACAAACGCAGACTTTCCGCACTCGGACCGGGCGGATTGAGCAGGGAGCGCGCCGGTTTTGAAGTCCGCGACGTTCACAACTCCCACTACGGCAGAATGTGTCCGATTGAAACGCCTGAAGGACCGAATATCGGCTTGATCGGATCCCTGTCCAATTATGCGCGAATCAATAAATTCGGATTTATGGAAACACCTTACCGCAAAGTCGATCACGTTCACAAAAAAGTTACCGCGGAAGTCAAATATTTGACGGCGGACGAAGAGGACGTTTTGACGATTGCACAGGCGAACGAACCGCTTGACGAAAATGATTGGTTTGTCAACGAACGCGTCACCGCCCGTCGCAAGGAAGAAACGACTATGGTAAGACGGGATCGCGTCGATTACATGGACGTTTCGCCGAAACAGGTCGTATCGATCGCAACGGCAATGATTCCCTTTTTGGAAAACGACGACGCAAACCGCGCTTTGATGGGTGCAAACATGCAACGTCAGGCGGTCCCGCTTTTGAGGACACAGGCTCCGCTTGTCGGTACCGGCATGGAATTTAAAGCCGCCTGTGACTCCGGCGTAATGGTTTTGGCTCAAAAAGCCGGCACCGTCGTCAACGTCGATGCCGATACGATAAAGATTAAACGCGACGAAGGGGATACCAAGGTTTATAAATTCCCGAAAGTCGTAACCCTTCACGACGGCACTCAAATAAAACTTTTGCCGTCCGTGAAATTTGCAAAGAGCAAAAAAGTTGACAAGGGCGATCCCCTCAACGAGCCGGTCAACGAAAGGAATGTAAGAATTGATCCGACAACCGTTCCGGAACTTATCGTCAGTTCCGAACACGCCGGAAATGTCATTGCGACAGATTCGACTTCGGATCCGGAAAATGTTTTGGTGACGGTCAAGGCTTTTGACGGCGGCATTGATCTTTACAAACTTCAGAAATTTGTGCGTTCAAATCAGGGTACCTGCATAAATCAAATTCCGATTGTGGACAGGGGCGAACACGTCGAAGCCGGTCAGCCGATTGCGGACGGCCCCGCGACCGACAACGGCGAACTTGCACTCGGATACAACATTTTGGTTGCTTACATGCCTTGGGAAGGTTACAACTACGAGGACGCAATTCTTTTGAGCGAAAACCTTATCAAGCGCGACATTTATACTTCCATTCACATTGAAGAATATCAATGCGATGCCCGCGATACGAAGTTGGGACCTGAAGAAGTTACCCGCGATATTCCGAATGTTTCGGAGGATTCCCTGACGCAACTTGATGCCGACGGAATTATTGCGGTCGGTGCCGATGTCAGACCGGGAGATATTTTGGTCGGCAAAGTCACCCCGAAAGGCGAAACGGAATTGACTGCGGAAGAAAGACTTTTGCGCGCAATTTTCGGCGAAAAAGCGCGTGAAGTACGGGATACTTCCCTGCGCGTTCCTCACGGTGAAGCCGGCAAGATCGTTGCGGTAAAAATCTTTACCCGCGAAAACAACGACGAAATGGCTCCCGGCGTAAACAAACAAGTTCGCGTTTACATTGCACAAAAGAGAAAAATTTCCGTCGGCGACAAGATGTCCGGTCGTCACGGAAACAAGGGTGTTGTTTCCCGGATCATGCGCGAGGAAGATATGCCTTTCCTTCCGGACGGCACGCCGATTGATATTGTTTTGAACCCGCTGGGCGTTCCTTCCCGAATGAATATCGGTCAGGTTTTGGAAACTCATTTGGGCATGGCCGTCAGGAAATTGGGACTTGAGATAAAAGAAGGCGGCAACGCCGATCTTAAAAAGCGTCTTGAAGAATACGGCTATAACGTCAACAAATACGGTATTCCCAAGCCGGACAAAGCCGGCGTTCACGTTGCGACTCCGGTTTTTGACGGCGCAAGAGAAGAGGACGTTATCGACACCATGAAACTTGCCGGACTTGATGCGGACGGAAAAACCGTTCTTTACGACGGGCGTACCGGCGAACCCTTTGAAAATCGCGTAACCGTCGGTTGCGTTTATATGTTGAAACTTCATCACCTTGTTGACGATAAAATTCATGCGCGTTCAACCGGTCCTTACAGTTTGGTCACTCAACAACCGCTCGGCGGCAAGGCGCAATTCGGCGGTCAGCGTTTCGGTGAAATGGAAGTTTGGGCTTTGGAGGCTTACGGCGCATCGTATACTTTGCAGGAAATTTTGACGGTAAAATCCGATGACGTTGTCGGGCGCGTCAAGGCTTATGAGGCAATAGTCAAAGGGCAGAATATTCCGGAGCCGGGTGTTCCCGAATCTTTCAAGGTTTTGATAAAAGAGTTGCAGTCGATCGGTCTTGACATAAAAGTTTTGAGCGGCGACTCGAAAGAAATTATCATTCGCGATGATGACGAAGACGACGAAAGAACAATTCGTTCGCGTGCGGAAAATGTCGGGGTTGATGTCGGAAATTACGGAAATCATGAAGTTCAGGCTCCGCCGGAACCGGAAGAACCCGCCGAACCCGAAGAAGAACCGGAAACGGAGGACAACGACACGGAACTTTCCGACGACGAAATTATTGCACGCATTGACAGCATGGAAGATATGGACGACCTTGCCGGAATCGAAAATGATTTTTCGGGTATCGATCGTTTTGACGATACGGTTGACGTTTCGGAAGATGATTTCGGCGGCGGTTTGGGTTTTGACAATCCGGACGACGAGGACAATTTCTGAGGAGGAAAATTATGCTTGACGTAAATGTTTTTGATTCGATGCGCATAGGTCTGGCCTCTCCGGACAAAATTCGCGAGTGGTCGCACGGCGAAGTCAAAAAGCCGGAAACGATCAACTATCGCACTCTGAAACCGGAACGCGACGGACTTTTCTGCGAAAGAATTTTCGGACCGACACGCGATTGGGAATGTCACTGCGGAAAATACAAGCGCGTCCGTTATAAGGGAATTGTCTGCGATCGTTGCGGCGTTGAAGTCACCAGAGCAAAAGTCCGCCGCGAGCGCATGGGACATATCGAACTTGCCGCGCCGGTTTCGCATATTTGGTACTTCAAAGGTATTCCGAGCCGCATGGGATTGATTTTGGATATTTCGCCGCGTCAACTTGAAAAAGTTTTGTATTTCGCGTCCTATATCGTAATCGATCCCGGAACGAATGAAGAGCTGACCAAAAAGCAAATTTTGAGTGAAGCCGAATACAGATTTTATCGCGAAAAGTACGGCAGAACTTTTAAGGTCGGAATGGGTGCGGAAGCGATTCGCGAACTTTTGAAAGAACTTGATCTGGATCAAATGAGCGAAGAACTTCGCACGGAACTCCACTCCGCAAACGGACAAAAACGCCTGCGCGCAATTCGCCGGCTTGAAGTTGTGGAAGCCTTCAAAAAATCCGGCAACCGCCCGGAATGGATGATTATGGAAGTCGTGCCGGTAATTCCTCCGGAACTTCGTCCGATGGTTCAACTTGACGGCGGTCGTTTTGCGACAAGCGATTTGAACGATCTTTACCGCCGCGTCATAAACAGAAACAATCGTCTTAAAAGACTTTTGGGATTGGGTGCGCCGGATATTATCGTCCGCAACGAAAAGAGAATGTTGCAGGAAGCGGTTGACGCGTTGATCGACAACGGTCGTCGCGGTCGTCCGGTAATGGGACCCGGCAATCGTCCGCTCAAATCTTTGAGTGATATGCTCAAGGGCAAGCAGGGACGTTTCCGTCAAAATCTTTTGGGCAAGCGCGTCGATTATTCCGGTCGTTCGGTTATCGTTGTCGGGCCGGAGCTCAAATTGCATCAGTGCGGTTTGCCGAAAGAAATGGCTTTGGAACTTTTCAAGCCGTTTGTAATGAAAAAACTTTCCGCCGACAGCAACACGACGATTAAGGCGGCAAAGAGAAAAGTCGAGCGCGCAAATTCGGATGTTTGGGGAGTTTTGGAAGAAGTCATAAAAGAACACCCGGTACTTTTGAACCGCGCCCCGACACTTCACCGCTTGGGTATTCAGGCATTTGAACCGGTCTTGACGGAAGGGCGCGCCTTGAAACTTCATCCGCTTGCCTGTACCGCTTACAATGCGGACTTTGACGGCGACCAGATGGCAATTCACCTTCCCCTGAGTGCGGAAGCTCAAGCCGAGGCCCGTGTCCTTATGCTTGCCGCAAATCATATTTTGGCACCGAAAGACGGCAAGCCGATTATCGTTCCGACGCAGGATATGGTTTTGGGTACTTATTACCTTACGATTTTGCGTCCCGGTGCCAAAGGTGAAGGCAAGATCGTCGGCGGAATTTCGGAAGCGTTGATGGCTTACAATCAGCATGAAATTGACTTGCAGGCTCAAATTACGGCGCGAATCGCCTTGAAAGATTTGCCGCCGGCGGCTGCGGAAGATTTCCCGGAAGGTTACGGCATGGTTCAAACTTCCGTCGGTCGAATGATCTTCAATGAAATTTTGCCGCCGGAACTCCGCTACTATTATAAAGACAAGGAAGGCAATCCTTCACTCGGAATTTTGATGAACAAAAAAGAACTCGGCAAATTGGTTGCGGCGACTTTTGACAGATTCGGTGCCACCAAAACTGCGGAGGTCATAGATAAGGTTAAAAATCTCGGTTATCATTACGCCTGTCTTGCCGGCATGACCGTTGCGATTTCCGACGTTGTCGTTCCGCCCAAAAAGAAGGACATTATTGCGGCAACGGAAGAGAAGGTAAACAAGGTTGAAAAGCAATACAGTCGCGGTCTTATCACGGAGGACGAACGATATAAAAAAGTCGTCGAACTTTGGAACAAGACAACCGACGACGTTGCAGATGCGATGATGGAGAACATGGATATTTTCAATCCGATTCGCATGATGGCGGACAGCGGCGCACGCGGTAACAAACAGCAGATGCGTCAGCTTGCCGGTATGCGCGGACTTATGGCGGATCCTTCCGGGCGAATCATCGACTTGCCGATCACCGCAAATTTCCGGGAAGGCTTGAGTGTTTCCGATTACTTTATTTCAAGTCACGGCGCAAGAAAAGGTCTTGCGGATACGGCACTGCGCACGGCGGACTCCGGTTATTTGACCCGTCGTCTGGTTGACGTTGCGCAAGATGTCATAGTTCGCGAAGAAGATTGCGACGTTTCTGTGATAAATCTTGTTTTGGAGCGGGCGTTGCTTGCGGACAATACTTTTGACGCGCTCGAACTTTTGAACGACGCGCTTATTGACAGAGTGGTTGCAACCGATGTCGTAAATCCGGAAACCGGTGAAGTTGTCATAAAACAAGATACGATTTTGGACGAAGAAGCTTTGACGAAACTCGGAGAGGCCGATGTTGCGGAAATTTCGGTCAGGGGAACAAGTTTGACCTCGCCCAATTCGGCAAGTCATTCGCTTGTTTGCGAAACCATAAAACTCGGAACCCGTGACGAAAGTGAACGCGAACGCTTGCGCCATGCCTTCATACATGAGATTATCGGCAAGGAATTGGCAAAATCCGTCGAACTTGACGGAAAGAAATATGCCGTCGGCAAAAAATTGACTCATGAAATGCTTGACGCTTTCATTGACGGCGATATTGAAGAAATTTTCGTTCGCAACAACAACGTGCGCGGAATTGAAGTTGAAGCGATAAAAGAGGGGAACGGCGTTATAGAATCCCTTCAGGATCGAATTTTGGGACGCGTTCTTGCCGAAGACATTTTCGACAACGAAGGCAACAAAATTGCCTCGATTAACGACACCATCGATTCAAAACTTGCCGACAAAATTGCCGCCGTTCGCGAAAAAGTCACAATCCGCAGCGTTTTGACCTGCAGATCTCAATTCGGCGTTTGCATAAAATGTTACGGACGCGATCTTGCGAATCAGTCGGAAGTTGAAGTCGGTGAGGCCGTCGGCATAATTGCCGCGCAGTCAATAGGCGAGCCGGGTACGCAGCTTACGATGAGAACATTCCACACGGGCGGCGTTGCCGGTGAGGATATTACGCAGGGTCTGCCGCGTGTCGAAGAACTTTTCGAAGCGCGCAAGCCGAAACACAACGCGATTATTGCGGAAGTTGACGGCGTTATCGGAATGGGCGTAAACGAGAAAAACGATCTTCCGATGATCGTAATAAATCCGGACATTCCCGAAAGAAAACGCGAATATACGATTCCTTTCGGCACAAGAATTTCCGTCAATGTCGGTGACACGGTAAAGGCCGGCGACAAGCTGACCGACGGCGCAATCAATCCTCATGACATTTTGCGCATATCCGGATTGAAGGAAACGCAACGCTATCTTGTTTACGAAGTTCAGAAAGTTTACAAATCGCAGGGTGTCGAAATTAACGACAAACATATTGAGGTTATGGTTCGTCAAATGTTGCACAAAGTCAAAATTGACGAGGCGGGTTCGACGGATTTCCTGCCCGGCGAATTTGTCGAAATAAATGCGTTTGAAGCGGCGAATACCAAAGCCATTGAAGCCGGCGGAGATCCGGCGGTTGCGAAACCGATTCTTTTGGGAATTACAAAAGCATCTTTGGCAACGGATTCCTTCCTGAGTGCGGCAAGTTTCCAAGAAACCACCAGAGTTTTGACGGATGCGGCAATTAAAGGAAAAGTTGATCCGCTTATAGGCTTGAAAGAAAACGTAATTATCGGCAAACTCATTCCGGCAGGTACCGGAATGTCGCGTTATCGTGATTTGGAAGTTGTCGATCTTGAAGCCGCCGACGACGAACGGGAAGAAATTACTTCGGAAGTCCAAGCGTAATGTGAATACATAAATTCTCAAAAAAGACCGCTCCGGCGGTTTTTTCTTTTGCAAAATTTCCATGAAAACAAAAAAACGGGTCGAAACAAAAAACCCGTCTTTTTTGTCAAAAATTGCAAAAATTTTTTTCAGTTGAAAAGCTCCGTCGAAAGATAACGATCTCCCGTGTCCGGCAAAATTACGACGATATTTTTTCCGGCAAATTCCGTGCGTCCGGCAAGTTTCACAGCCGCCGCCAATGCCGCACCGGAAGAAATTCCGACGAGTACGCCTTCCGTGCGCGCAAATTCCCGCCCGTATTTGAAAGCGTCCTCATTTGAGATTGGCAAGACTTCATCATAAATTTTTGTGTCCAAAGTTTCCGGGACAAAACCCGCGCCGATTCCCTGAATTTTATGTGCGCCGGATTTTCCCTGCGACAAAACCGGTGAAGTTTCCGGCTCAACCGCAAAAATTTTTACATCTGATTTTTTCGACTTCAAATATTTACCCGTTCCCGACAAAGTTCCGCCCGTTCCGACACCGGCAACAAAAGCATCAACTTTTCCGTCGGTATCTTCCCAAATTTCCGGACCGGTCGTCTTTTCGTGAATTGCAGGGTTTGCCGGATTTGTAAACTGCGAAGGAATGAAAGAGTTCGGAGTTTTTTCGGCAAGTTCCTCAGCCTTTGCAATGGCACCCTTCATACCTTTTGCGCCTTCAGTCAAAACAATTTCCGCGCCGTAAGCCTTCAGCAAATTTCTGCGCTCGACACTCATTGTTTCCGGCATTGTGAAAATTGCCTTGTAACCGCGAGCCGCCGCAAAACTTGCAAGCCCGATTCCGGTATTTCCGCTGGTCGGTTCGATAATCGTTGCACCCGGCTTGAGTTTGCCGGAATTTTCCGCATCCTCAATCATCGCCTTTGCAATTCTGTCTTTGACACTGCCGGCGGGATTAAAATATTCAAGTTTCACCAAAATATTTGCGTTGACGTTGAATTTTTTTGCGAATTTATCCGCCGCCAAAATCGGAGTGTTTCCGATAAGTTCCGTTACGCTTTTATAAATTTTTGCCATTTTCTCAAATCTCCCTTAAACCGCCGCAAAACCTTCTTCAAGGTCGGCAATTATATCGTCAATGTGTTCCGTTCCGATTGACAGACGGATTGTTGCCGGAGTGATTCCGGATCCGAGAAGTTCTTCTTCCGTCATTTGCGAATGAGTTGTCGATGCCGGATGAATTACCAAAGATTTTACGTCGGCAACATTCGCCAAAAGAGAAAACAGTTTCATGTTGTCGATAAATTTTTGAGCGGCCTTTGCTCCGCCTTTGATCTCAAAAGTGAAAATCGAAATTCCGCCGTTCGGGAAGTATTTTTTGTAAAGTTCGTGATCCGGGTGGTCTGCAAGTGCCGGGTGATTTACTTTGTCAACTTTCGGATTTTTGCTCAAATATTCGACAACCTTCAAGGCATTTTCAACATGACGCTCAACGCGCAAAGAAAGAGTTTCCGTTCCCTGCAAAAGAAGGAATGCACTCAAGGGAGAAATTGCCGCGCCGGTATCTCTCAACAAAATTGCCCGTATGTATGTCACAAATGCCGCCGCACCGAGTGCCTTATAAAAACTTACTCCGTGATAGCTGGGATTCGGTTCGACAAGATCCGGGAATTTGCCGGATTTTTCCCAATCAAATTTTCCGGATTCGACGATTATGCCGCCCAAAGTCGTGCCGTGTCCGCCGATAAATTTTGTTGCCGAATGTACGACAATATCCGCGCCGTATTCAAACGGACGAACTTGATAAGGCGTTGCAAAAGTATTGTCGATGACAAGCGGGATTTTGTGCTTGTGGGCAATATCGGCAACGGCTTGAATGTCAATCAAAGTCGCATTGGGATTGCCGACGGTTTCAATGAAAATGAACCGGGTATTGTCTTGAACGGCTTTTTCAAAAACTTCAACGCCCTTTGTGGGATCGACAAAAGTCGTATCAATTCCGTAAAGCGGCAGAGTATGTTCAAAGAGATTGAAAGTTCCGCCGTAAATAGTGGTTGCCGCAACAATGTGCTGACCTTTGTGAGCCAATGCCTGTGCAACGTAAGTAACCGCCGCCGCACCGCTTGCAACCGCCAATGCCGCAGAACCGCCTTCCAATGCCGCAATTCTGCGCTCGAAAACGTCCTGTGTGGGATTTGTCAAACGCCCGTAAATGTTTCCGGCATCTTTCAATGCAAAACGATCCGCCGCATGTTGAAAATCATGAAAGACATAAGAAGTCGTTTGATAAATCGGAACGGCTCTTGCATCCGTTACCGGATCGGCTTTTTCCTGACCGACATGCAACTGCAAAGTTTCAAATTTGTAGTTTCGCTCTTTACTCATAAAAAACTCTCCTCAATTTAAAAATTTTTACAATGTTTTATCCTTTCAAAGTGAATTATAATCCAAATTATTTTTTGTGCAATAATCTTGAAGTGCCGATTGAATTGCCTCCTCAGCCAAAACCGAACAATGCAATTTGTGAGCCGGCAATCCGTCCAATGCTTCGGTTACGGCTTTGTTTGTCAACTTCATGACTTCATGAATCGGCTTGCCCTTTATCAATTCGGTTGCCATTGAACTTGATGCTATTGCCGAGCCGCAGCCGAAAGTTTCAAATTTTACGTCGGTCACAATATCGCCGTCAATTTTCAAATACATTTTCATAATATCGCCGCACTTGCAGTTTCCGACTTCACCGATGCCGTCAGCATTTTCGATACTTCCGACATTGCGGGGATTGCGAAAATGATCCATGACTTTTTCGCTGTAAAGTGCCATAAAAATTCTCCTTTATCTTAAAACAAATTCGCGTTTGCCGCAAACTTTATCCTTCCACAAAGGTGACATATTCCGCAAATAATCGACGACTTCCGCAACGGATTTTACAATGCAGAAAATTTCTTCCGGCGTATTTGTTTCGTCGATTGATAATCTCAAAGAGCCGTGAGCAACTTCATGAGGTCTGCCGATTGCCAAAAGCACATGACTCGGATCAAGTGAACCCGAAGTACAGGCGGATCCGGAAGATGCACAAATTCCCTTATCGTCAAGCAGGAGCAAAAGACTTTCGCCCTCAATCCCTTCAAAACAGAAATTCACATTTCCGGGCAGTCGATTTTCCCGGTCGCCGTTCAATTCGCAATGCGGAATTTTTTCAAGCCCTTCAATCAATTTGTCGCGCAGTGCCGAAACTTTTTCCGAATTGACTTTCATATTTTCGCAAGCACTTTTTAAAGCCGTTGCCATCGCAACAATCGCCGGCAAATTTTCGGTACCGGCACGTTTACCCTTTTCCTGTGCGCCGCCTTCAATCAAATTTGAAAGAGCAACGCCCTTTCTTGCATAAAGCACTCCGATTCCTTTCGGCCCGTGAAATTTATGAGCGGAAATTGAAAGCATATCGATATTTTGCGCTTTAATGTCAATCGGCAAATGTCCGGCGGCCTGTACGGCATCGGTATGGAAAATAATTTTTTTCTCCCGACAAATTTTTCCGATCTCCTCAATCGGCTGAATTGTCCCGATTTCGTTATTCGCAAACATAATAGTTACAAGACAGGTATCCTCGCGAATTGAATTTTTGACTTGCTCCGGCAAAACAATCCCGTTTTCGTGAACTTCCAAAAGTTCAATTTCAAAACCTTCCTTTTTCAGCTTTTCCAAAGTATGCAAAACCGCATGATGTTCAAAGGTCGTCGAAATTATGTGACGCTTATTTTTTTTCGCTCCGATTTTTGCGGCGGAAAGAATTGCCTGATTATCCGATTCACTGCCGCCGGAAGTAAAATAAATTTCATCCGGATCGGCATTGATACATTCCGCAATATTTTTTCGGGCGGAACTCAAAATTTCCTTTGCCCTTTGACCGAAAGAATAAAGACTCGAAGGATTTCCCCAATCATTTTTTATGCAGTCGATCATTGAATTTATTGCCGCCGAACTCATTTTTGTTGTGGCGGCATTATCCGCATAAATCATTTTTTCACCCCTTCCCGGAAAAACGCGGTCATTATAATTTTTTAAACCCACCTTGTCAATAGGCAAATTAAATTGAACACGGCACTTGTAAAATTTAAACGCTCGTGATAAATCATGCGGCCTTTATTAAATTTGCGGGGAGGTTACCGTGCCTCAAAAAAAAACAGCCTTATTTCGGCTGCAAAGTTCATGCACTTACAACCGTTGACGGCTAATGTTGACTATGGAAAAGGTCTGCAAGATATGATTTTTATTCCGTTGAGCGAGTATTGGCAAAAACTTTTTACGGACTTTCCGCTCTTCTCCTCTCAAAAATTTTTGCTTTCAATTTTTCTGTGGTCAAATCTTTAGTTTTTTGATTGTTGACGGCACAACGGGTTAATTACTCAAAACAATTTTGATTAAAATATCTCCTTTGTTTTAAGAGCCGAAATCCAAAACGCTGCCTTTAATTCCTGCGGCATCGGCAGATTTTTGCTCACGTTGATAAGGATTGTCCTCGTTGACATATTTAATTTGAGTGTTCGTCACACCGCCGGCAACGAAAACGCGCCCGCACTCCGGACAAATGCCGTTGTGAAGTCGAACGGAAACACTCTGAACTTTTGCTTTGCCGTCCCGTTCTTTTTCATAAGCGTTTGCAACGTGTTCATGTTCGTGTCCCAAAACGACGGTTGCGGCAATCGAAGGCGAAATATGACCGGGTGATTTGAAAGAAACATCGTTTTCGTCGGAACCGTCTTGATATTTTCTGTTTGCACAAGTTTCACATTCCGCCGGAGAAGACTTTCTGCCCAAAGCTTTGTGATTTGACGCGCCGGGATTTAATACAACGCCGTGAGTATTTCCGGCGGCATCGGTGTCATCATCGCTCTCAAAAATATTCGTATTCAAGTCGCCGCCGTTTTCTTCCCGCGAATCTTGAAAAGCCTTTCTCAAGTCGTCCGGCAACGTATTCTTTTCCGATTTTTGAAAATCTTCCGCCGGAACATTCAAACTTTGTCCCGGCGCGGATTTTGAAAAATCCGGGCGAAAAATCGGAGAATTTTTTGTAATTCCGTTTACCATCGCTGACATCTCCCGGTTTTAATCCGAAATTATCTTCTCAAATTTTGACGCATGGAATTTATCGGAATATTTGCGATAAGCGCGGCGGATTCCGAATCGTTCGCAAAAGAAATTTCCATTTCGTTTGTATTGATTTCCATGTATTTTGAAAGAACGGCAATAATATCGTTTTTAAGTCTGTCCATAATCTCCGGAGAAAGACTTGCCCTGTCGCGAATCAATACAAATTGCAAACGCTCCTTTGCAATTTTCCCGGATTTCTTTTCACTTTTTCCGAAAACCTTCATAAGTACGTCGAGCATAAGCATTCGCCTCCGTTAAAGCAATCCGAACAATTTTTTGAGTTTGGCGAAAAATCCTTCTTTCGGCGGCTTGAGGAAGGGAATGTCTTCACCGCAAATTCTGCCGACGATATTTTTGTAAGCCTGACCTGCCGGCGATCCGTTCATCGTAATTACCGGCTCGCCTCTGTTTGTCGCCATGACAACCGCCTCATCGTCGGGAACCTGACCGATACAGTTGATAGACAAAATTTCGTCAATGTCGCCCATATCGAGCATATCCCCTTTTTCGACCAATTGCGGTCGAATCCTGTTTACCACAAGTTTAATATTATTTTTATCCGCTCTGGCAAGTTCGCCGATAATTTTATCCGCATCGCGAACGGCGGAAATTTCCGGAGTTGTGACGACTATTGCACATTCGGCGGCGGCTATTGCGGTTTTAAATCCCTGTTCGATACCGGCCGGGCAGTCGATTATAATGTAATCGTATTCGGAGTTCATTTCGTTGCAAAGTTTTACCAAGTCCTCCGGATTGACGGCGGATTTGTCTTTAATCTGCGAAGTCGGCAGGAGGAAAAGACTTTCATATTTTTTGTGACGGACAAGAGCTTTTTTGTAGGGAACTCTGCCGCTTGTCACGTCAATCAGATCATACATTATGCGATTTTCCAATCCGAGCAGAAGATCCAAATTGCGCAGACCGGTATCCGTATCAATAAGGACGACGCGATTTCCGCGCATCGCAAGCCCCACTCCGACATTTGCTGTGGTCGTCGTTTTCCCGACTCCCCCCTTGCCGCTCGTTATGACGATAATTTTGCTCATAAATTTTGCATCCTTTCAAAATCAGCGTTTGACGGGTTCGATAAAAATTTGCCCGTCCTTGATTGAAGCGCGCTCGGCAAATTCCGCAGTTTCCGGTTCATCCGGAGAACGCGCAATTACATCGGCAATGCGAATTTGCACCGGCATAAGTCTGTCGGCGACGACGACTGCGGAAGTATCGCCGGAGGCTCCCGCATGAACATACCCGCGACAAGTTCCGCGAATGTCTATGCTGCCGTCGGCAATAATCCGTGCGCCGGGATTGACATTTCCGACGATCAAAATTGATGCCTGAGTGCGAATTTCTTCGCCGCCGCGCACCGTCCGATTGATGGTCATCATCTTGCGGATCGGCTCCGGCTCTTTTTTCGCGGGTTCGGAAGAAGGCGAAGTAAGATTCGGGCGTTTCAATTCGGTGCTGAAAAGCATGCCGTGCCGGTGAAACATTCGGCGCAAAACCTCATTTTGCTCTTCGGTGAAATAACCCTTTTGAACGAAAACCGTAGTACCGCGAATAAAGAAATTATTGCCCGATTGGAGCTTGTCGAGGAGATTCGCCTTAACATCGTCAAAACTTGCGCCCGTCGCGAAACTCAACTGAAGCCCGGACTTCAGTCCTTTGATTTTAACAATATCACTCAAAGCTATCACCCCTGAATAAAAAAAGTACGTATAATTCCGATGACATTATACATACTTTATCGTTATTTGTCCGGTGTTTTTACAGTTTTTTTTCAGAAAAAATGTTTTAAATTTTACCGGCTATCCGGATAATCATTCCGGCGAAACGACTTAATTCAGGCATTTTTTAACCTCCGAGATAAGCCTTTCGGACTTCTTCACTGGCGGCAAGTTCTTTTGCATTGCCGGACAGCGTAATTCTGCCGGTTTCCAAAACATAAGCGCGGTTTGCTATCGAAAGTGCCATGTTTGCATTTTGTTCGACAAGCAGGACGGTCGTACCGGTTTTGTTTATGTCGACTATGATTGAAAAAATTTCGCGAATCAAAAGCGGCGCAAGTCCCATACTGGGCTCGTCCAAAAGCAAAAGTTTCGGGCGGCTCATTAGTGCCCTGCCCATCGCAAGCATTTGCTGTTCACCGCCGGAGAGAGTTCCGGCAAGCTGAAATTCGCGCTCTTTAAGGCGGGGGAATCTTTCAAAAACCATATTGAAATCTTTTTCAATTTCGGCGGTATCGTTGCGAATAAATGCGCCGAGTTCCAAATTTTCCCGGACGGTCATTTCCGCAAAAATTCTGCGCCCTTCCGGAACTTGCGAAATTCCTTCCTTGACAATTTTATGGGCGGGCATACCGGCAATATTTTGTCCCATGAAATTTATTTCGCCGGTCTTGGGTTTCAAAAGTCCGGAGATTGTCCGGAGAGTTGTGGATTTACCGGCACCGTTCGCACCGATAAGCGTAACAATTTCGCCCTCGTTTACCTCAAGACTTATTCCCTTGATCGCGTGAATCGCGCCGTAATAAACATTTATGTCCTTAATTTCAAGCATTGCCACAAGCAAAACTTCCTTTCATTTGTCATGAATTTTTCTGCATTTTACGTTGCTTGGCGGAATTGTTTTTGCGGACAATTTTTCTTCGTTTGTCACAAAATCACCTGCCGCGCCCGGCGAATATCTTACGCCCTGAAATAATTCACTCCCGATTCAAACAAGTGACGGCTTTTGTTTCCCGGAACATTTTTGCAGACATATTCGCCGATTCTTTCGGAATGACCCATTTTGCCGAAAATTCTTCCGTCCGCGCTCGTAATTCCTTCAATCGCAAGAGCGGATCCGTTCGGATTGAAAGGCAATTCCGGCGTCGGTTCATCGTCAAAATCAACGTACTGCGTTGCAATTTGTCCGGTTTCGTCAAGTTTTTTCAACCAATCTTCACTTGCCGCAAAACGACCTTCCCCGTGCGAAACGGCAACCGTATGAACTTCGCCGACGGAAGTTCCGGCGAGCCAGGGAGAAGAATTGTTTGTTACCCGGACTCTGACCATGCGACTGACATGGCGACCGAGTGAATTGTGAGTCAAAGTCGGAGAATCTTTTTCAAGCGGGCGAATTTCCCCGTAAGGCAAAAGTCCCAGCTTTATCAACGCCTGAAAACCGTTGCAAATTCCCAAAATCAAGCCGTCCCGCTCTTTCAAAAGTTTCATGACTTCTTCCGCAATTTTCGGATTTCTGAAAACCGCCGCAATAAATTTTCCGGAGCCGTCCGGTTCGTCGCCGCCCGAAAATCCGCCCGGCAACATTATAATCTGAGATTTTTTAATTTCTTCGACCATCGCCGAAATACTTTCTTCGACCGCCGCCGGAGTCAAATTTCTGACGACAAAAATTTTCGGATCCGCTCCCGCCCGTTTCCAAACTTTCGCGCTGTCATATTCGCAATTCGTGCCGGGAAAAACCGGAATGAAAACGCGCGG
>CAJOPK010000004.1 GCA_905236255.1 uncultured Selenomonadaceae bacterium
ATGCACTTCCTGGATATTTCAGGTGAGGATTTGGCGGCGGCTCATTTTGAATATCAAAACATTGTCGCGGATATTAAACCTTACACGGAATATCACGACAGAAAACCCATTTTGCGCGGTGAAAAGAGAATTAAACTCGGTTACATTTCGCCGGACTTCAGATACCACGCGCTTTTCCCGTTCGTTTTCGGTATCCTTGCCTCTCACAACAAAAAAGATTTTGAAGTCACCTGCTACAGCCTGAACGAAAAAGACGACAATTTGACAGCCGCGATAAAGTCGAACGTCGAGCATTTTGTTGACGTGAACGGCATGACTTACGAAGAAATTGCAAAGAAAATTCACGACGACGAAATTGATATTTTGGTTGACCTTGCGGGACATTCGGCGCGCAGCGGACTTCCGGTATTGGCATATCGTCCGGCACCGATTCAAGTCAGCGGAATAGGTTATATGTCAACAACCGGCATGAAAGCGGTCGATTATTTCATCACCGACGAAATTGTAGATCCGCCCGGCGAACATGAAAAACTTTTCACCGAAAAACTTATTTATATGCCGAGCCAATTCTGTTATGCACACAGAACCGACGTTCCCACGCCGGAATATGCGCCCTGCACAAAGCGAAATTATGTCGTATTCGGAACAATTTGCCGTTACTCAAAAATGAACGACGATATTTTGAATATTTGGCGGCAGATTTTGGAACGCGTACCCGGATCGGTTCTGCTTATGCGCGCGCAGGAATTTGCGTCGAATACGACGACCGATCAGGCTTACAATCGAATGAAGGCTCTCGGCTTTAACATGGATCAGGTACTTTTCCGCCCGGCTGTTCCGGATTATATGGCGGAACTCACACACCTTGACATAATTTTGGATTCTTATCCTTACGTTGGCGGTTCCACGACTTTTGACGCGCTTTATATGGGCGTGCCGGTTGTCACTTTCTTCGGAGAACGCCGCAGCACCCGTTTCGGTTTGAGCATTTTGGAAAATATCGGTATGGGTGATCTTGCAACAAACTCGGTGCAGGAATATATTGACAGAGCCGTCGGTCTTGCAAACGACGTTGAGGCTTTGGACGTTTTGCATAAAAATTTGCGGACGATGATTGTAAAATCGGAAAATCTCGATCCGAAACATTACACGAAATTGCTCGAACAGAAATTTGAAAAAATCTTCCGCGTCGGAAATGAGGACTGATGCCGTGAAAAAATTTATGGTTGTTGACGGCAGCAGTATTTTCTACCGCGCCTTTTACGCAATGCCCGGACTTACCGCGCCGACCGGCGAATATACCGGCGCGGTTGTCGGTTTTGCAAATGTGATATTGAAACTTCTGCGCGAATTTAATCCGGATTTTGCGGCGGTTGCTTTGGACGTTTCAAAGAAAACTTTTCGCAGTGAAATATTTTCGGATTACAAAGGCACACGCGAAAAAATGCCGGACGAACTTGCCGCTCAACTTGTTTTGTTGAAAGAGTTTATTGACGTTTTGGGAATAAAAAAAATCGGCGTTGAAGGTTTTGAAGCGGACGACATTATCGGAACTCTTGCCGGACAAGCCGGAGAAAATTTTGAAGTCGATATAGTGACCGGCGACCGCGATTCTTTGCAGTTGATAAATTCCTCCGTGCGGGTTTTGCTTACAAAAAATACAAACGTCGAAATTTACGACCGGAAAAAATTTGTTGAAGAATACGGTTTTGAGCCGCCGATTTTGGTTGATTACAAAAGTCTTGCCGGCGATAATTCCGACAACATTCCGGGCGTTCCGGGAATAGGACAAAAGACGGCGATTAAACTTTTGAAAGAATTCGGCTCGCTTGAAAATGTTTTGGAAAACGTCGAAAAAATTTCCGCAAAAAAAGTTCGGGAATATATTCAAAATTCGATCGAACTTGCAAAACTTTCAAAGACGCTTGCCAAAATAAATTGTAACGTTCCGGGAGTTGTTTTTAATACGCCGGATTTTGAGATTAAACCGGATTTGCACAAAGCCGACGAATTTTGTAACCGGTACGCCTTAAATATCGCAAAGAAAAAAATTCATGAACTCTTTGATTCTGCCGACAATCTTTTTGCGGAGAATTTTTCCGGCGAAAGCCAACCTGAAAATGTTTTAAATGCACCGGAAGAAATTGTTTCCGGCAATTTTGAACAAATTGCAAATGCGGAAAAAATTTCGTTCGTTCAAAACAATTCGCGGGTCTTTGTAAAAATTGACGGCGACGAAAAAATTTTTGAGATTGACGACAAAGATTTGAACAAGATTTTTGATTCGTTTGCCGGAAAGGTTTTCGTTCACAATCTGAAAAAATTTTTGAAGGTTTATGAAGTCAAAGGACTTGAAAGATTTTTTGACATTGAAATTGCGGCTTATCTGCTTTATCCGGAACGTGAAAATTATTCGACGGCGGAACTTTTGCCGCTTGAATTTGGCGGCTTGAAACTTCCGGAAAATTCTCCCGCCGCCGGAGTTGTCGCACTTGAAAAACTCGGAAATCTTTATGCAAAAAAATTGGAAGAATCCGGTTTAACGAAACTTTATAACGAAGTTGAATTACCTTTGATTAAAGTTTTGGCGGATATGGAATTGACCGGCGTTTTCGTCGATGAAAAGCGGCTTGAGGAAAAATCTTCCGAAATGTCCGGGCGAATTGATGAAATTGAAGAAAAAATTTACGATCTTGCCGGCGAAAAATTCAACATAAATTCACCGAAACAGCTTGCGGAAATTCTTTTTGTCAAGTTGAAATTGCCGGCTCTCAAAAAAACCAAAACCGGCTTTTCCACAAATGCCGAAGTTTTGGAAGGTTTGAAAAACAAGCATCCGATTGTCGAAAAAATTTTGAACTTCCGGACGCTTGCAAAATTAAAATCCACTTATCTTGACGGAATAAAAGTTTTGATAAATCCGAAAAGTCATCGGGTGCATACAAACTTTAATCAGACGGTCACGGCAACCGGGCGGCTTTCGAGTTCCGATCCGAATTTACAAAATATTCCGGTTCGTACCGAAGAAGGGCGGGAGATTCGCTCACTTTTTGAACCGGGCGAAGGTTACGAATTTTTACTTTCCGCCGATTATTCGCAGATTGAACTTCGACTTTTGGCGCATTTGTCCGGCGATGAAAATTTGATTGACGCTTTCCGGAAAAATCAGGACATTCACGCAAGGACGGCGGCCGAAGTTTTCGGTTTGAATATTGATGAAATCACTCCGGATTTAAGGCGAAAGGCAAAGGCGGTAAATTTCGGAATTGTTTACGGAATCAGTGATTTCGGACTTTCCCGCGACCTTCACATAAGCCGAAAAGAGGCGGGCGAATATATCGAAAAATATTTCGAGCGTTATCCCGGAGTAAAAAAATTTTTGGACGATACCGTAAAAAATGCCCACGAAACCGGATTTGTTACGACAATGTTCGGCAGGCGCAGATATTTGCCGGCAATAAAAAGTCCGAATTTCAATTTGCGCAGTCTTGCCGAAAGAATGGCGATGAATACGCCGATTCAGGGAAGTGCGGCGGATATTATAAAACTTGCGATGATTCGTGCGGAGGACGGATTGAAAAATTTAAAAAGCCGGCTGATTATTCAAGTCCACGACGAACTTGTAATTGAAACGGCGGAAAACGAACTTGACGAAGTGAAAAAAATAATTCGCCGCGCTATGGAAGAAGTCGTAAATTTGGCGGTGCCTTTGCCGGTCGACATTCATTTCGGAAAAACTTGGGCGGAAGCAAAGTAGCGGTCAATGAAAAAGTTTTTTTGGTGAGTCTGAAAAAACTCCGTAATTTGTCCGAAAAACAGACTTGAAAAAAATAAGCCGGCGGTTTAGAATACGTCGGTATTTGAAATTGGCAAAGGTCGCGGATTTTTTGGCGGGCGGCTTTTGCGGAAAGGTGTTGTGATAAAAATGAAAATTACGAAAGACATGGGAATCATGGAAGTCGTACAAAAATATCCGGACACGATCGGCGTTTTCATGTATGCCGGGATGGGGTGTTTGGGTTGCGCGGCATCGCGCTTTGAAAATATCGAACAGGGAGCATCGGCACACGGCATTGACGTTGACGCGCTGATTGACGCGCTCAATGAAGTGGTCGCGGCCGTCGAATCGGACGGCACTGAAGGAACGGAAGAATCCGTTGCCGTTGCCGGTTAAAGTTCGACAAAATTTTTTAAGATTTTAAGACCGACGTCACCGGATTTTTCCGGATGAAACTGCGTCGCAAAAATATTTCCGGATTGAATTCCGGCGGTAATCTTTTCGCCGTAACGGGTTGTTGCGGCGATTATTTTTTTGTCGGCGGGGAAGGCATGATAGCTGTGAACGAAATAAAAATACACTTCTTCCGGGAGTCCGGCAAAAATTCCGGCGTTTTCAAAATCTTCAAGTTTATTCCAGCCCATGTGCGGAATTTTTAAACCTTCCGCCGAAATTTTTTTGACGCGTCCCCGAAAAATTTTCAAACCGTCAACTCCGGGCGATTCGTCACTGCCTTCAAACAAAATTTGAAGACCGACGCAAATTCCCAAAAGCGGCTTTTTATTTTTTATCTGTTCCAAAATTGTCGGGATCAATCCGGTTTTTTCCAAATTTTTCATGCAGTCGCCGAAAGCCCCGACTCCCGGCAAAACAATTTTTTCGGAACTTGTCAAATCTTCCGCCCGGCTTGTAACGGAAACTTCCGCACCGACGGCGGTCAATGCTTTTTCCACGCTGTATAAATTTCCCACTCCGTAATCAATGACGGCAATCAATTTAAAATTCCTCCTTCAATCCGAAAACAAAACGCCCCGAATCGCAAGGCGGAAACTTGCCGGTAAAACGGTTGAATTTACCGCACGCAATTCGGGGATTTTTTATCTTTGACGCAAAGCCTTCGGCTTTCCGAAAATTTCCGCCAAAATCAACGCTTCCTTTGATGACTCCGGATTTAAACCGAAAACAATATCCGGAAGTTTGGAAGATTCGATTTTTTCCGGCGTTTCGATTTTTTGCACCGATCGGAAATTTTCCCGATCCCGGATTTTTGTTCGGCGGTAAATTTCTTCCAAATCCATCTCGCGAATTTCCGCTTGAGGAGTTGTGTCGTTGATTAAAATTGTCGGCTCCTCACCCGGAAAATTCGGATCGTTTGCAAGAGTCGGAATTTCAAAATCCGTCCCGGGTTGATTTTCGGAATTTATATCCGGCGGCATTTGAGGCGGCGGCAATTTCTTTTTCGCCAAATTTCCCAAAAGCGAAAACAAAATCCAAAGTGCAATTATCCATTCAAATCCGTCCATGACTTATGCCTTTTCCTTACGTTCGGAAACTTTTTTGCCGGAACCCGCGCGGCTTATCGCGTTTCTCATATCGGTATCCGATTGAACATTCATCATATTGTAATAATCCATCACGCCGAGTTTCCCGTTTTTGAGTGCCTCAGCCATCGCATGCGGAACGTCCGCCTGAGCTTCAACGACTTTTGCTTCCATTTCCTGCGTGTAAGCCTTCATTTCCTGTTCACGGGCAACGGCCATCGCACGACGTTCTTCCGCCTTTGCCTGTGCAATTCGTTTGTCGGCTTCCGCCTGATCCGTCTGAAGTTGCGCACCTATGTTTCTTCCGACATCGACATCGGCAATATCAATCGAAAGAATTTCAAAAGCGGTACCGGCATCAAGACCTTTGCCGAGAACGGTTTTTGAAATATCATCCGGACTTTCCAAAACGTCCGTATGACTTTCCGAACTGCCGACGGTCGTAACGATACCTTCGCCGACACGGGCAATAATCGTGGGTTCACCGGCACCTCCGACGAGTCTGTCGATATTTGCGCGAACGGTGACGCGAGCCTTGATTTTAAGTTCGATACCGTTTTTGGCGACTGCCGAAACCACCGGAGTTTCGATAACTTTCGGATTTACGCTCATTTGAACGGCTTCCAAAACATCGCGACCGGCAAGATCGATCGCCGCCGAACGTTCAAACGGCAAAACAATTTGCGCGCGTTGTGAGGCAATAAGCGCATCGACAACTTTATCGACGTTGCCGCCGGCAAGGTAATGGGCTTCGAGCTGATTTACGTTTACGTTCAAGCCGGCTTTGTTCGCCTTAATCAAAGGCATTACGATTTTGGCAGGCGGAACGCGACGCATTCTCATTCCTATCAAAGTAAAAATCCCGACGTGAACATCTGCGGCAAGTGCCGAAATCCACAAACCGATCGGTACAAAGTGCAGGAAAACCGCAGCTACCATTATTGCGAATATCACCAGGAATCCCGATCCTATAAGCATTTCCATTTATAATTCCTCCTCAAAAATTTAATGTTGTTTCGGATTAACCAAATGTGGAGGCTGTCAAAATTTACCGTTGCCGCCGTAATTGTAAACCGGCATCCCGTTTATTTTTGAATCATGCCTCACAAAATTTTGCATATTATAACCGTTAAAAATAAGATTTTCATTGAACCTCTCCCGGCTAAAGCCGGAAGATTCTTGAAAAGATTGACGGTCAAGCCGCCTTTATTCTCAAAGGGCTGTCCCAAAGCCACTCACACGGTCACCTCCGAAGAGCCTTCCGCTTACTTTTAACTTCCCGTACTCTTTGCCGGACTTATACGGTACTACGGTACCGCCTCAAAAACGGTTCAAAGACCGTTGATCAAAATACACTTTTTTAACGTGGCATCCTCCACGATGCGATTCTTAACCGGCAATCGCCGTTTGCCGTTCGGCTGAATTTTAATCGTTATCGATACCAATGTCAATATTGGTGCCTTATATCCCCCGATTGAAATCGGGAGTTTTACGGCATATTTTAAATGAACAAAAATTTTTGGAGAAGTCCTTTTTTTTGTTAAATCCGGCAGGGGAATTTGAAAGTTGGCAGAAAATAGAAAATGAAAATAATATGTATTGAGAAAAATTTTGACAAAATCTTGTATACCGGAGGAATTGTCCAAATGAGATTTAAAAATTTAAAGAAAGTTGTTTGTGCAGGATTGGCGGCGACCATGATTTTTACCGCTCCGACTGCCGGATTGGCTGCAGGCAGTGATTCGACAAACGAAAAACTTGCACAAATTGAACTCGATACTTACGGCAGCGAAAGAACCGGCGCAATCTTGAGCAGGTTGGGTCAACTTGAAAAAGCCTACAGCGGTCAAAATATGCGGGGCAATATGAACGCCCGGATTGATGCGATTTACAACATTATTTACAACAACGATGCCGCGCCCGGGTTTTTGGCAAAAATGAATGCGCTCGAATGGAATATTCGTCATGAAGTCGGCGGTAAAAGCGTTGCCGGACGGCTCGGAGAATTGGAAAGCGAAACTTTCGGCGAAGTCAAACAGGGAACTTTTAACGAAAGAATAAAAAATCTTTCCCGCGAAACTTTCGGCAGTGAAGAAATTCCGATGGCGGAAATGCAAATTCCCGGCGACAAAATTATCAAGGTTGAACTTGCCGAGGACGTAAATTCAAGAGAATTGCAAGTCGGCGACACCATCAGCATAAAAGTTGCCAAAAACGTGATTATTGACGGAAATCTTGTTTTGGCAAAAGGTCTGCCCGGCGAAGGTACCGTCACCGAAATTAAAAATCCCAAGGCTTTCGGACGCAATGCAAAGATGACGGTGGATTTTCATACGATCAGGGGTATTGACGGGCGCGAAATTCCCACTTACACCGGCGAAGAATCGAAAAAAGAAATGAAACGCCTGAGAATGGCGGGCGGTGCAAGTTTGGTGGGAATTATCATAATGGGCCCGCTCGGAGCTGTTGCGGGTGTTTTCGTCAAAGGTAAAAATGTTGACCTTCCCGCCGGCACGGAAGTTTTGATTCAAACAAAAGGTGCTTCAAATGTTTACGCTTTGCAGAGCAGCGAAATGCTTCAAATTGAGGAAGAAGACGACGAAGAAGAAATCGGAAAAAATCTTGCTCACGGCAAACCGGTTGCGGAAGGCGAGGACGGAGTAAATTATCTTGACGATGAGGAACCGGAAGAAGAAACCGAATCCGAAGATGAGGAGTAAAATTTTTTGCGGAGGATTTTTTCAATGCGAAATTTGCTTGATCGTATGCACGTCTGGATGACCGATTACATGAAAAGTTTTTATTCCGATGATGAAGAAGTTCAACAGGGAATTTTGATTAAGGAAAAACATACCGGTTATGTTACGTCGAATTGTGTCGAACTTGCAAAAAATTTAAACCTTTCGACGCATGACACCGAACTTTCCGAAATGATCGGACTTTTTCACGATGTCGGTCGTTTTCGTCAGTATCAAATTTACAAAACTTTCAACGATGCCGATTCCGAAGATCATGCGGACTTGGGAATTAAAGTTATCGGCGAACTTGAATTTTTCCGGGAAATTTCGGAGGAAGATTATGAAATCGTAATTTTTGCGATTCAAAATCACAACAAAAAAATCGTTGCAGAAACCGACGACGAAAGAAAACTTCTCTTTGCAAAAATTATTCGCGATGCCGACAAATTGGATATTTACAGAGTTTTGGAACCTTTTTTGGCGCAGTCGAATGTAAATAAAATGCCGAATTTTATAAGGTCGAATACCGATGCGTACAATCCGGAGATAAGCCCGGATTTTGTGGAAAATTTCATTTCCGGCAAGCAAGCCGATTACAGAAAAATCCGTACCGGCGGCGACAGGAAAATTGTCCGGCTCATGTGGCTTTACGACATAAATTTTGCGTGGACGATGAAGAAAATTGTCGAAAGAGGATATATCGAAAAGATTGTCGGGAATTTGCCGCAGAACGAAAAGATTTTGGAAGGCGTGAGAAAACTTCGCGACCTTGTTACAAAAAAATGCAGTGAGGACTGATGAAAATTGTACGCAAGAACTTTCGGAGCAAGTACGCTCGGCGTGGACGGGCTGATAATTTCGGTTGAAGTTGACAGTGCAAACGGTATGCCGGCTTTTGACATTGTCGGCTTGCCCAATGCGTCGGTCAGAGAATCGAAAGAGAGAGTCCGGACGGCGATAAAAAATTCCGGACTCAGGCTTCGTGCGGAAAAAATTACCGTAAATCTTGCACCCGCCGAAATTCGCAAAGAAAGTGCCGGACTTGATCTTCCGATGGCGATCGGACTTTTGGCGGCACAAGGGCAGATTCAACAAAAAGTCTGCGAAGAATTTTTATTTATTGCCGAATTGTCGCTTGAAGGAAATTTGCGAAGTGTTCGCGGGGTTTTGCCGATGACCATAATTGCCCGCGACAACAAATTCAAAAAAATCGTGGTCGCTCCGGAAAATGTAAACGAGGCACTTTTGGTTGAAGGCGTTGAAGTTTTTGCGCCGGAAACTTTGCGGGAACTTGTCGATTTTTTGCGCGATGAAGGAGAACTTTCTCCCGCCGTAAAAAAAATTGAGGAAGAACCGGAAGGTTTTGTGGAATTGGTTGATGATTTTTCGGACGTTCAAGGGCAGTTCATGGCAAAAAGGGCGTTGGAAATTGCGGCGGCGGGCGGTCACAATGTTTTGATGGTCGGCGTTCCCGGCTCCGGGAAAACAATGCTTGCAAAGAGAATGAGTTCAATTTTGCCGGAAATGACAAGGGAAGAGGCTTTGGAAGTCACAAAAATTTACAGCATTGCCGGGAAGTTGGGGACGGGCGGCGGCTTGATAACGAAAAGACCTTTCCAAAATCCGAATCATGATGCCTCCGCTGCGGCGATAATCGGCGGCGGAACGATCCCCATGCCGGGACAGGTTACTTTGGCACATAACGGGGTTTTGTTTTTGGACGAATTGCCGGAATTTAAAAAGACCGTGCTTGAGGCTCTGCGCGAGCCGCTGGAAGAAAGACAAATTACAATCAGCCGGGTAAACGGGTCTTTGACTTTTCCTTCAAGTTTGATTTTGATTTGCGCGATGAATCCTTGTCCGTGCGGTTGGAACGGAGATCCGGATCATTCCTGTTTATGCTCGACTCAGGCGATTAAACGCTACACGCAAAAACTTTCCGGCCCTCTTTTGGACAGGATAGACATTCATTTGCGGGTACCGCGCGTAAAATATGAGGATTTGAGTTCAAAGAGAAAAGCGGAGCCTTCTTCGGAAGTTCGCAAGAGAGTTTCCGCCGCAAGAGAAATTCAGATCAAACGCCTTGAAAAATATCACATTTTTTGCAACGCGCAGATGAATCACCCCATGATACAAAGTCTTTGCAACGTGACGGAAGGCGCGCAACAGCTTTTGAAAGATGTCTTTGAAACGAAAAAACTTTCCGCCCGGTCTTACGACAGGATTATAAAAGTTTCGCAAACGATAGCCGATCTTGACGGCGGCGCGCCCGAAATTTCCGAGCAGCATATTGCGGAAGCAATTAACCTTCGCAACGATACGGATTTTTCAAATTAAATCGTCGTAAAAATTTTTCCCGGCTCCGAAAGGATTAACGAAAATGTTTTCATATTGGAAATTGTTTAAATCAACTTTTATGATCAGTATGTTCACCGTCGGCGGCGGATATGTGATAATCCCGCTGATGAAGTCAAAATTTGTGGACGAATTTCACTGGATAAGCGACGAAGAAACTTTGGACATGGTTGCGGTTGCACAATCCACACCGGGAATAATGGCGGTAAATACCGCAATAATGCTCGGTTGGCGAATGGGAGGAATTGCCGGCGCGCTTACCGGAATGTTTGCGACGATTTTGCCTCCCCTGATAATAATTTCCATCGTTGCGTCTTTTTATGACCTGACAGCCTCCAACGAATACGTTAAACTTGCTTTAAAGGGTATGCAGTGCGGAGCCACCGCGCTTTTGTTGAATGTTGCGGTTGATTTGCTGAAAAAACAATTTTCAAAGAAACTTTTCCTGCCGACGGCGATAATAATCGCAACCTTTGTCGCAAATGTATTTTTCGACGTAAATATAATGTTGCTTGTCGCGATTGACGGGGTTATCGGATTTTTCCTGATGCGTGACGAAAAATATTCTTAAAAAAGTTTTGC
>CAJOPK010000005.1 GCA_905236255.1 uncultured Selenomonadaceae bacterium
TTCCGATGAAGAAAAATCTTCAGATGAAGAAAAAACTCCGGATGAAGAAAAATCTTCAGATGAAGAAAAAACTCCGGATGAAGAAAAATCTTCAGATGAAGAAAAAACTCCGGACGAAGAAAAATCTTCAGATGAAGAAAAATTTTCCGACGAAGAAAAATCTTCCGACGAAGAAAAATCTTCAGATGAAGAAAAAACTTCAGATGAAGAAAAATCTCCGGACGAAGAAAAATCTTCAGAAAATCAAGCCGAAGAACTTGAAGAGAAAACAGTTTATTTTGCCGGCGGATTTGATGAGAGCGGCGCAAATTTTTTAAAGCGCGAATTGCAACCGCTCGGAATGACGAATTTTTCTTCTCTGATTTCTCTTGCCGACGGTACGGCTTTGAAAAAGGACGCAAAACTTGAGCCCGGATCTTCAATCGGCGTTGCGGTCGTTTACGGCGATTTTTCCGTCGGAGCAACCGGTACCGTTACGGCGGTCGAAGGCAATAAAATTTTGGGATTCGGTCACCCCTTCTCTCATGCCGGCAACACAAACTTTTTCATGACCGATGCGTCGGTTGTCGGTTCGATAAGCGGAGTGAGCGGCAGCGGCGTAAAAATTGCCGGGATCGGTCACATTATCGGAAGGATAAATCAGGATCGCGAATCGGGGGTCGCCGGTATTCTCGGAAAATTCCCGTCGGTCGTTCCCATTTCGGTCACGGTCAACGACAAATTTTTGAATAAATCCGAAACTTACCGGGCGGCAATAGCTTACAACGAAAATCTTATTCCGAAACTCGGCGCGTCCATAGCTTATACCGCGCTCAGCAAAACCGCCGATTCTCTTGCCGAAAGTACCGTTGTCGTCGGTTTTGATATTGACACCAATGCCGTTTCTTCCGGAAAACTTTCGCGCGAAAATATGTTTTTCAATGTTTCCGATGTGGGACAGGTTGCCGTTTTGGAACTCATGCAGGCGTTGAGTCTTGTCTGCTCCAATACTTCCCGCGAATCCGATATTTTCGGAATAAACGTCAACATTGATTTGGAAAACGAAAGAAAAACCGCCTCGCTTATTTCCGCGACGCCGGATAAAGCTTTGGTAAAACCCGGCGAAACGGTCAACTTGAAAGTAAAATTGCAGCCTTACAGAAAAGCCGAAGAAACCATTACCGTTTCCTATACCGTTCCGCTTGCGATGAAAGACGGCCCGTTGACTTTGGATCTGCACGGCGGCGCACTGATTCCGGTTGCACAGGCACTTGCCGGAGGGGGAATCGTTACCGCCGAATCAAATAAAACTTACGACGAAAAGATTGACAATTTCCTGAAAACCGGCAAAAACAACCAGCTTGTAATAGAGCCGGGTATGCCGCAGGAAATTAAGAGTGAAAGGGAAATTCGCAAGGATATTGCACGGGCAAAAAAAGCTCGGGAGCGTTTGAAGAAGGCCGGCAAAGAATTTGAGAAAACCGAAAACAAATTTGATACCGGTTACATTATAGATAATGTAATTCATGCAATCATAAATGTTGACAAAATTTAATTGAAATTAACCGACCGCTGATCGCTGACATTGGGAGTTGATATTTTGGAGAAACTTGTAATAAACGGAGGCAACAGACTTGCCGGAACCGTAAAAATAAGCGGCGCAAAAAATGCCGTTCTGCCGGTAATAGCCGCAACTTTGCTCGGACAGGAAAAAGAAACCTGCCTTGACGAAGTGCCGAATTTGGACGACGTAAAAACAATAAGCGAAGTTTTGAGATCGCTCGGAGTAAAAGTCCGTCACGAACCGGCGGAAAATCGTCTTTTTGTTGACGCGACCGTCATAAATGAAGTTACCGCACCATATGAACTCGTCCGGAAAATGCGCGCATCGTTTTTGATTATGGGACCTCTGCTTGCAAGACACGGCGAAGCGAAAATTTCACTTCCCGGCGGCTGTGCAATAGGAACCCGTCCCATTGATCTTCATTTGAAGGGCTTTGAAGCACTCGGCGCAAAAATTTCAATCGGTCACGGTTTTATCGAAGCCGCCGCGCCGGAAGGCTTGAAGGGCGCAAGAATTTATCTTGATTTTCCGTCTGTCGGTGCCACCGAAAATATTTTGATGGCGGCATCAATGGCCGAAGGTCAAACGATTATCGAAAATCCCGCGCAGGAGCCGGAAATCGTAGACCTTGCAAATTATCTTAACATTATGGGCGCGAAAATTCGCGGAGCCGGCACAAACGTCATCAAAGTCGAAGGCGCAAAAAAACTTATCGCTCACGACTACACAATAATTCCCGACAGAATCGAAGCCGGCACTTATATGATCGCTGCGGCAATGACTCGCGGTGACGTTTACATCGAAAACGCAATCAGCGAACATTTGAAACCGGTTATCGCAAAATTGAAAGAGGCGGGCGTTGAAGTAATCGAAGATGTTGACGGTATCCGGGTAAAATGCGACAATCGTCCGAAAGCCGTTGACATAAAGACTTTGCCTTATCCCGGTTTCCCGACGGATATGCAGGCGCAATTTATGGCACTTCTGACAATTTCGGAAGGTACCGGAATGGTTACGGAAACCGTTTTTGAAAATCGTTTCATGCACGTTGACGAACTCCGGCGCATGGGTGCAAAAATAAAAATCGACGGCAGGACTTCCGTCGTCGAAGGTCAACCGAAATTGACGGGCTGCCCGGTGAAGGCAACCGACCTGCGCGCGGGTGCGGCGGTTGTTTTGGCGGGACTTGTTGCGGACGGTGAAACTCAAATCGGTTACATTCACCATATAGATCGCGGCTATGACAATCTCGTACAAAAACTTGTGACTTTGGGCGCGGACATAAGGCGCGTCGATATTTGAAATTCCGGAAAATATCACGAAAAAAGAGTTCACTCGAAATTTTGAGGAACTCTTTTTTGGTTTCGACAGCAAAATTCAATGAATGGATTTTTTCTTAAAACGCCCGCCGACTATGTCATGAACGACGTTGATTGTTACGAATGCGTTTTCGTCTTTATCAAGGACAATCTCCTTCAATTTGTCAACTTCAAGTCGGGTGACAACACAGTACAAAACTTCCTTGCTTTGACCGGTATAGCCGCCGGCTCCGTGCAAAAGAGTTACACCGCGTCCAAGTCTGTCATTCAAAGCGGCGGTTATTTCAAAGGGTTCGTTTGTGACAATCATGACGGCGTAGGATTCGTCAAGTCCTTTAATGGTCACGTCAATAGTCTTTGAAATGACATAATAAGCGAAAAGCGAGTACATTGCCTTATCCCACCCGAAAAGAAGTCCGGCACCGGAAAGTATGAAGAGATTGATAAACATGACAACTTCACCGACCGACCAAACGGATCTTCTGTCCATGATGATTGCAACAATTTCCGTGCCGTCCAAAGATCCGCCCGCGCGCATGATCAAGCCGACACCGATACCGTCTATAATTCCGCCGAAAATTGCCGCCAAAAAAGAATCGTCGGTGACTTTCGGAAATTCGCCGATAACTTCCGACCAAAAACTCAAAAAGCAAATTGAAACTATCGTGGCTGCCGCAAAACTTTTTCCGATCTGCTTGTAACCCAAAAACAAAAATGGAATGTTGAACAAAATCAGAAAAATACCGAGCGACATTCCGGAAACCGAGCTTGCCATAATCGACAGACCGACAACGCCGCCGTCAATGACATTATTCGGAATCAGAAAAAGTTCCAATCCGACCGCCGCAATAACAGCACCCACGCAAAGTTGAAAATATTTCCTCACATAAGCTGCAAAAGTTTTTCCGTGCCGAATTTTTATCGCCTTTTTGTTGATCTTGTCGGCTCTTACGCCGGCATCAATTTTCTCTTTCAAATCCTTTTCGGCTTCACTTTTTTCGTCAACTTCGATTTTATCCGATTCTCCGGATTTTTTTTCGTCCAAAATTACTTCCTTCCTCCGTCAATAAATCGTGCCGGTCACAAGCCGAATTATCACAAACAGAACAAGACCGACGACGGAACCGACAATCGAGCCGTTCATTCTGATCCAGACAAAATCAGTTTCGGCTTTGTCGTAGACCAATTCGTTTAATTTTTCGTCCGTCAATTTGTTTAAAGCACTGCGGGCAACGGAACCTATCAAAGGTTGTGCGTGCAGTGCCGTCCGGGCGGAAAGTTCGTAAATAAATTTTTCCGCAGACTCTTTCACCGTGCCGTCGTTTTTCAAGAGATTTAAAAGTCGATCGTATTCGACGGAAAGCATTTTTATAAAAATGTTTCCGAGATTTTTTTTCGGATTTTTTTTCTTGAGTACCGTTTCGACCTCTGCAACGGCCAGCTGATTTTCCAAATGCACGAGCGCATTTTCTATCGCGTTTTCCAACGGCATTGAAGAAATTATGTCAAGTTGAAGGCGTTCGATTAAATCGCGAAATTCCGGAGTTTCGACAAGTTCCGAAATTTTCAATCGACATTCGTTTAATGTTTTGCGTTGAAGCGGGGAATCGGTTGCAAGTTCGTCCAAAAATTTCAAAAGTTGGGTATGCATAATTTGCGCGGCTTCTTCAAAATTCACAAAGTTGAGAGCTTCGGCAAGTCCCCTCATCAAAAGCGAAATCACTCCGGAAGATTGAGTTTTTTCAGCCGCGTATTTTTCCAAAATCCCCTGCAATTTTATTCGCGTTTCCGGTTTTTCGGCGGATCTGCGAATTTTCTTTATCAATTCGACAAACATTTCGGAATCTTTGTTGCTTTTCTTCAATTTTTCGCCGAAAATCGAAATCAGTTTTTTTGCGTCAATATCTCCCGCAAATCGCTTTAAAGTCCGGGCGGTTGACTTTGCAAGTTGTTCTTTGTCTTGAGAATTTATGAATTTTCGCACCGCCCCGAAAATTTCTTGCAAAAAAAACTCCCGCGTTTCACTCTTTTCAAGATAAGCCGTCAGGAGCGGCAACAAATGCAGGTTACCCATTTTTTGAAAGATCGTCCTGCGCGAAAAAAATTCCTTCTGCACCATTTGTACCGATGCGTCCACAAATTCGCGGCGGCGTGCCGGCAATATTGCCGTGTGGAAAGGAAAACCGAGCGGTTTTTTGAAAAGTGCCGTTACCGCAAACCAGTCCGCAATTCCTCCGACCAATGCCGCCTCAGTCACAAACAAAAATCCTTCCGCCAAAATTGATCCCGGATTTGAAATTTTTATTCCCGCTGCAAGCAAAAAAAATAATGCGGCGCATAAAAGCGTTGTATCTGCATTATTCCACCTGTTCAATATATGCACGACCTTTCCGCTGTGAATTTTTCTTTTGCAAAGTATAATTCAATTTTTTCAAAATGTCTACCCTGCAAAAATTCACGGGACAAGTCTAAAATTTTTGATAAATTTCGTTGACGAGTTTTAAATCTTCTTCCGTATCCACCCCGACAAATTTACAGTCGCTTTTGATTACGCGAATTTTAAAACCGTTTTCCAGTGCGCGGAGTTGTTCCAAAGATTCGGATTGTTCCAGCGGAGTTGACTGCATTTTTGAATAATTGAGCAAAAATTCCCGGCGATAGGCATAAATTCCGATATGCTTGTAAACGGGGGATTTTCCGGAATTTCTCGGATAGGGAATAAGTGAACGCGAAAAATACAGGGCGTTGCTGTTTTTGTCGACAACGACTTTTACGTTGTTGGGATTTTTTTTCTCTTCATCATCGGTAAGTTCGGTCGCAACGGTAGCCATTTGCAGTTCCGGATCGTTTGAAAACTGATTTACCAATTCGTCAATCAGTTCCGCCTCAATCAAAGGTTCGTCCCCCTGAACATTTACGACAAGATCAACGTCCGGAAAATTTCCGGCAACTTCGGCAAGTCTGTCCGTACCGGTTTTGTGATCCGCCCGGGTCATCATTGCCCGTCCGGAATTTTCTTCAACGGCTTTAAAAATTCTCTCGTCATCGGTCGCCACAATGACTTCCGAAATATTTTTTGCCAATTTCGCCCGCTCGTAAACTCTTACAATCATAGGCTTGCCGCAAATATCTTTAAGGGGTTTGCCGGGCAAACGTGTTGAAGCGTAACGGGCGGGAATTACACAAATCGACTTCATCAACTTCGCGGCACGGATACTCCGACCTCTACAGGTTGGGGAGGAAGTGCCGCTTCTCTCCTTTCTTGACTATCAATAAAAAATCAATTAAA
>CAJOPK010000006.1 GCA_905236255.1 uncultured Selenomonadaceae bacterium
GTATTGATATTTCCGACAAGGGTATTGCTCTTTTCCATCGCTTCGGAAACGTTCGTCATTTGTTCAAGCGCGCTGAATTGTGCAAGCTGCGCGACAAATTCGCTGTTATCCTGCGGATCGAGCGGATCCTGATAACGGAGTTGGGTAACAAGCAACTGCAAAAATGCTTCTTTTCCCAAGTCCTGATTGGTTGCCGCTTTAAGGGGTTGACTTGCGGCGTATGCGGCTGAATCGTAGGTTACGCCGTCAACCGTTATTGTATTCAATGAATTTGCCATTTTTTTAACCTCCCGGTCGTTTAAGGTGAACGCATTAAATTCGCCAATCACTAAACTTTGTAGTCCACGCCGTCTTCAACATTACTTTCGTTTATGGGATTAAGCGCGTCAACATCGTCATCAAAAGCCTCAAAATCAATACGTCCGCGATTGTTGCGTTGTTGTTGTTGCTGTTGCCAAGCCTGACCGCCCTGCCCGTTCATCAAGCCGCCGTCCGAAAGCCCCGAATAAACCTGAACGTTTTCGACTTTCAAGCCTTGATTGGCAAGATCGTTTTTAAGTTGGACGAGCGAATTTTCGATAATGGCTCTGACCTGCGCGTTGTCGCTGTGGAAACTTGCGTTAAGTGCGCCGTTTTGGCTGACCGAAATTCTCAAAGTCAACTGCCCCAAATGCTCCGGCTTCAAGTTTATAACCATTTCGGTATTCGTCGCCGTGCGAATGAGTCTTGCCTGTTCGACAATCTGCCCGGCAACATTAAATTCGTCGCGAACTTGCGCGGCGGCTTGCGGATTTTGTACCTGTGCCGCCGGTTGAGTTTGAATTGTGTCGCCGCCGGTCAAAGGTTGCGGGGCAAAAATTTCCCCTCCGGTCGAATTTTGACCTTGACGACCTTCGACTTCAAAATTTTGAGGCGCGCTTTGTCCGGTGAGATTTTGTTCCGGATTTTGCCCGGAATTTTGATCGAATTGTTCAGGTGAAGGCTGAATATTATTCACCGGCATTGAAATTTCCGCATCTTCAACCTGAACATTTACGCCGAGCAGCTGATTCAAATTTTGATTTTGCGTGTTGTGAATCGGCTCAATTTCGGCGGCGGTTGCCTGCATTGAATTTATTTCCGGGTTTATTGCCTGCCCGAATTGTGTCTGTTGAATTTGAGGTTGTGCGGCGGTATTCAAATTTTGATTTTGCGGTTGAATTTGAACCCGTTCATGTTGATTCGGATTTTGAATTTGTTCCGGATTTACTTCAACGTTCAAATTTTGCAAAGGTTGATTCTGCGGCTGAAGTTGAACTTGTTGATTCGGATTTTGAATTTGTTCCGGATTTACTTCAACATTCAAATTTTGCAAAGGTTGATTTTGAAATTGCGGCTGAAGTTGAACTTGTCCGGATTGATTCGGATTTTGAATTTGTTCCGGATTTACTTCGACATTCAAATTTTGCAAGGGCTGATTTTGAAATTGCGGCTGAATTTGAACTTGTCCGGATTGATTCGGACTTTGAAGTTGTTCCGGAGTTACTTCGACATTCAAATTTTGCAAAGGTTGATTTTGTTGCACCACGCTTGCTTTAACGTCCTCGACCGTCCAAGTTTTTCCGCCGAGTCTGTCAAGCATGGATTGTGCTTTATTATCCGAAGACTGCGGTAAAATCGCCTGCAAGTTGGGATTTTCCGAGTCGGTAACTTCCGTGTTTTGTACCGCCAAAAGTGTTTCGGGGTTGCCGGCAAAAAGATAAGCAAAACTTGCCGTGCCGGATTGTTCCGCCGCACCTTCGACCGCTTCATCCGGAATATCTTCCGTGTTCAAATTTTGAGTTTCCGGATTTTCGTTTTGAGGCGCATCCTGCGTTTTGTTGTCGCTCTTTCCCTGAGCCGATGTCGTTTTCATTGCCGCGTCGGCAGCTTTCGCTTCTTCCTCAATCTGCGAAACTTTATCCGCAACGTCGTTTGATTCTTTTGTGACGGCTTTTGCGTCTTTTACTTCCGGTCTTGCGTTGTCGTTTCGGGCATTGATCTTGTTTAAAGTTTTGTCAAAATCGCTCGAAGAATTTTTTACTCCGGACTTGTATTGATTGCTGATTTTCGACGTTGATTGTGAAGTCAAGCGGTTTGAATTTGTGCCGGTTGTCGGTTTGATTGACATCAGATTTGTATTTGAATTTGCCATTGTTCGCCTCTCCTCTCCGGAAAATATATCGGCATTTCCGGCGCGGCGGTTAAATTTTTTTGAAAATTGCCGGATCCATGCCGTTCTGCAGGAATTAAGTCGAAATGCAACGAATAAAATCATCGGGAATTAAAAAATTTTGGAGAGTGAAAAATTTGATTGAAAAATTGCAAAGAGTTGAAGATAAATTCGGAGAAATCGAATCTCAACTCGGCGATCCTTCGGTCGCGGCGAATGTGAAAAGATTTACCAAGTTGACAAAGGAACTTGCCGCATTGGAGCCGATTGTAAAAAAATTTCGCGAATATAAAAAAATCCTTGCCGAAATCGACGAGGACAAAAAAATTTTGGAAACTTCCGGCGATGAAGAATTAAAATCAATGGCGGCGGAAGAACTTGCCGATTTGAAAAAATCTCAAGCCGAACTGGAAAAAGAATTTCCGATTTTGCTTTTGCCCCGCGATCCCAACGACGAAAAAAATGTAATCGTTGAAATTCGCGGCGGTGTCGGCGGTGAAGAGGCAGCTCTTTTTGCGGGGGATCTTTTCAGAATGTATACCCGTTTTGCCGAGCGGCAGGGGTGGAAAGTCGATATTGTCGATTCAAATCCGACAACAATCGGCGGCTTTAAAGAAATTTCCTTTACGATTGACGGCGACCGGGCTTTCGGGAAAATGAAATACGAGAGCGGCACTCACAGAGTACAGCGTGTTCCGGTGACGGAATCCGGCGGCAGAATACATACAAGCGCGGTGACGGTTGCGGTTTTGCCGGAGGCGGAAGATGTTGACGTTACGATAAATCCCGCCGACCTCCGGATTGATACTTACTGCGCGAGTGGTGCCGGCGGTCAGTATGTAAACAGAACCGAAACGGCAATCCGAATTACTCACCTGCCGACCGGAATTGTCGTTCAATGTCAGGACGAAAAATCACAACTCAAAAACAAAGAGAAGGCGATGAGAGTTTTGCGGGCGCGTGTGAAAGACCTTGCCGTCCGGGAACAAAACGAAGCGGTTGCCGCCGACAGAAAGAATCAGGTGGGCAGCGGAGATCGCAGCGAACGTATTCGCACATACAATTTTCCGCAGGGCAGAGTGACTGATCACCGGATAGGCTTGACACTTCACAAGCTGGACGCAATTTTGAACGGGGAACTTGAAGAAATTATGGATGCACTTATTACGGCGGA
>CAJOPK010000007.1 GCA_905236255.1 uncultured Selenomonadaceae bacterium
GCCTGAATATTTATTCCCTGCGGAGCATTGATAACGCCTTGAATGTCAATCTTTTTGTCGTCTGCGTGGGCAAGTTCGCCGTTTTGAAGTTTTGCCAAATTTCCGAGAAAATCGTCTCCGGTTGCATCGCGGAAACTTGAATAATTATCCGGAACCATCGCCGCAAAACTTCCGGCATTTATTACGCCGCTTGCACCGACGGCAATACCTTCCGGGCTGAGGAAATATAAATTGCCGCCGATTTGATTGTTTCTGACGGCGTTGACCGTGCCGTTAATGTCGATTTGACTGTCAACGAAATTCACGACGTTTACATAACTTCCGAATTGAATATTTGCAATATCGCCTGCGGAAAGATTGAATTTTGAAAATTTGTTTACGCCGTTTTGCTGGTCGATCTCTTTCATTACTTCGATATTGTAAACATTGTCTTTCAGCGTAATTTTGGCGGCATCGGTTGAACTTCTTGCGGTTATTTCGGACGCATAAGCCGCCGTCAAAGGACGCAACCACAAACTCAAGGCGGCAAATGCGAGCATTGCACGACGTTTTTTATAAATCTGTTTGACGAACTTCATTTATATTCCCCCTCAAGGATTGCCTCCCCGCCTCAAAATTTTACCCGTTGAACCGCGAAAAAAGGGGAGATTAAAAAATATATTTCTTCACTGAATTTTATGTGTATTTTATCGAAAAAAGTTACAAAAATCAAAACCTTTTTCGATATTTGGGGCAAATTTTAATCATTTTTTAATCTTTCTTCAAAATTTACTGCGGTAAAACAGCAAAAAAAAAGGAAGCAAATCGGTAATTTGCTTCTTTTTTGCAGAGCGGAATAATATCAAAAACTCCCGCGCTTTTCCTGAATCGCAAAAGCCGCCTCCAAAATTTTACGCCCTATCGGAACTGCGGAACTTGCGCCGTAACCGCCCTGCTCCACAACAACCGCAACGCTGACCGTCGGATTGTTGAAAGGCGCATATCCCACAAACCAGCCGTGATCTCTGCCCTGCGGATTTTCGGCGGTTCCGGTCTTTCCGGCTATGTCGTAAGGAAACCCTGCAAAATTTCTTGCCGCCGTGCCGTATTTCGTAACGTCATGCAAACTTGATTGAACAAGCTGAATAATCCAAGAATCGACTTCCAATGTACTCAAAAGTTCCGGCTGAATTTCTTTGACAAGTTCGCCGTTTTGAGTGACGATTTTCTTCACAACGTGCGGTCTGAATCTTTTTCCGTTTGCCGCAATTTCACCCATTACCATCGCGTCTTGCAAGGGGGTGAGAAGGTTAAAACCCTGACCTATTGCCGCGTCAAAAGTTTCGGAAAGATACCATTCTTCGCCGTAGACTTTCATTTTGTACTCTTTGCTTGCGACAAGTCCGGGTGATTCGTAAGGCAAATCAATTCCGGTTTCTTTGCCGAGTCCGAACATTTTCGCATAATGCCCCAACAAATCAACACCCAGCCGATTGCCCATTTCATAAAAATAAACGTTGTCGGAATGGGCAAGGGCTTCACGGAAATTTATCCAGCCGAGTGCTTCGCCGGCGGCATTTCCTTTGGGAATAAGCCAGTGATGCCCGGAGTCAAAAATTTTCTCCTGCGGAGTGACTTTTCCGGCGGCAAGCGCGGCGGTACCCGTGACAATTTTAAAAGTCGAGCCGGGCGGATATTCGCCGGTTATGGTCTTGTTGTCCATCGGGTGAAAAGGATTGTTGTTTATCGCGTTCCAATTTTTTGTGGAGATACCGCCGGCAAAAAGATTGGGATCGAAAGCCGGACGGCTGACCATAGCCAAAATTTCGCCGTTCTGCGGATTTAATACGACCGCCGCCGCCGCGTTGCAGTGAATTTCCCGGAGCATTTCGTCAACGGCGTTTTCCGTTGCAATTTGTAAATCCTTGTCAATCGTCAAAATCAAGTCGTGACCGGGAGTGGGTTCTTTTTTGCCCAAAATCTGAACGGGTTTGCCGGCAACGTCAACTTCGACCTGTTCGCCGCCGTTTTCGCCGCGAATTTCCTTGTCGTAAACTTTTTCGAGTCCGAATTTGCCGATAATGTCGCCGGACTTGTAACCTTCGTCTTTTTTCGTTTCAAGTTCGGCATCGGAAATTTCGCTGACATATCCGAAAGTATGCGCGCCCTGTTGATGCAAAAAATAATTTCGGATCGGCTGAACTTCAATGACAACGCCCGGATATTCGTCCTGTTGCTCCTTCAAAATCGTTATTACATCGGCGGCAACGTCCTGCTTTATTCGTATGGGATCGAAACCGACATGGGAATCGACCTTCTTTTGAATTTCTTCCGCCGGCACATTCAAAAGTTTTGAAAGTTTTTCAATGAGAACGGGAGAAACGGATTCGGAAAGCGGAAGAATTGAAACGGTAAAACCCGGACGATTTGCGACAAGCAGTTGACCGTTACGATCAAAAAAAGTGCCGCGCGGCGCAACCGTCGGAATAATTCTTATCCTGTTGCCGTCGGCAAGCCGGGCATAATATTCGCCGTCGTAAATCTGAAGATAACCTACGCGTCCGATAAGAATAAAAATCACAAGTGTCATCAAAACGGCAAGAGGAGTAAGCCGCTCCAAAAATTCTTCGCTGTTGTTGTTTGTGTTTTCAATCATTTTGCGAAAAATCCGCCTCCGAATTAAATTCCTTTAACAGCTTAATCAAGGCCGCTTTAAAAGCGGCGGAACAGTTTGCACAGAACTTAACGGCTTAATCAAGCAATTTGTCAAGACCGATTGTCAATCCTTTTAAATCGCGAACTTTCTTGCAAGCCTGAACTACTCCCGGCAGCCGCTTTAAAAGCGGCGGAACAGTTTGCGCAGAACTTAACAGC
>CAJOPK010000008.1 GCA_905236255.1 uncultured Selenomonadaceae bacterium
ACGCACCGATTTCTCTGGCACATTCGGCAACAACCGGAGCGGCTCCGGTACCCGTGCCGCCGCCCATACCTGCGGTAATGAAAACCATATCCGACCCGCGCAGGGCTTCAATAATCGAATCGCGACTTTCTTGAGCGGCTTTTTCGCCGATTTCCGGTCGGGCACCCGCTCCAAGTCCGCGAGTCAGCTTTTCGCCTATCTGCATCCTTTTCGGAGCAAGCGCAGTCAACAATGCTTGTGCATCGGTGTTGACCGCTATAAATTCGACTCCCTCCAATCCGAGGGAAATCATCCGGTTTACGGCATTTCCGCCGCCGCCGCCGACACCGATAACTTTTATTTTTGCAAACCGATCGACGCCGCTGTTATCAATTTCAAACACATTCCCGGCCCCCATATCATTCAAAAAATTTTTTTGCTTTTTCAAAGTTTAAAGAGTCTTCGACGCATTTTACTACAAAATTTTCACTTACGCTACAGCAACTAAAAAAAAATCTAAAATTTCACTTTCTTTTCAGCAAATATCGTCTTAAACCGGCGAGATTTTTAAAAATGCGAAATCCGAAAGCAAGAAGTGCCACATAGTAAAGGTCAATTCCGAGCATATCGCCGACGTAAACGAGGAACGCCGCAAGAAGTGTATTTGAAACAAATCCGGTTATGAAAACGACATCGTTGAATTTATCGACGGTTGCCGCCCGCAGTCCTCCGAAAATTGAATCGAGAGCCGCCAAAAGTGCGGCGGAAAATAATTTTGTATAAGCCGCCGTCATATCCGTCGGGAACAGACAGCCGAGCATTATCCCGAATAACAAACCCGCAACAGGTTTTATCAAATTGGGTCGCCTCCGGAAAAATTTTTGCAAATTCTACAATCAAATTCAAAATTTGTAAATGCTTTTTACTTGACCGTGACGAGTTCGTATTCGCGGGTACCCATTCCGATTTTTTCCGCGTGTTCCAAAGTTTCTTTCCAATGGACATTCGGGTTGCTGTCAAGGAAGTGATCGTGATGACAATTCCAACCCGGTTTTGCAAGATTGTCGGAAAGTTGACTGTTGGGCATGGGAGTCTGTTTTTGGCAGGCATCGACGCAAGCCTGATCAATCGCAACCGGATCAAATGATGCAAACATTCCGATATTCGGCAAAATTGCCGCGTCGTTGTCGCCGTGACAATCGCAATTCGGCGAAATATCCATAGCGAGATTGACATGGAAACAGGGACGATCTTGGCAAACGGCTTGCGCGTATTCCGCCATTTTTTTGTCGAGAAGATCGCCGGCATCCCATTGTTCGTTGCTTATCGCGTCGAAAGCACAGGCACCTATGCAACGTCCGCAACCTTTGCAAATGTCGTGATTGATGTGAGCTTTTTTGTTTTCGTAAGTAATCGCGCCGGAGCCGCATTCTTTTGCACAGCGTTGACAGCCGCGACAAAGTGCCTCATTTACGACGACTTTTCCGGAAGAATGTTGTTCCATTTTGCCGGCACGGGAGCCGCAGCCCATACCGATATTTTTAATTGCGCCGCCGAATCCGGTCATTTCGTGACCTTTGAAATGTGCAAGGCTGATGAATATGTCGGCATCCATAATTGCGCGACCGATTTTTGCGGTTTTGACGTATTCGCCGTTTTTGACCGGGACTTCTTTTTCGTCGGTTCCGCGAAGTCCGTCGGCAATTACAATTTGACAGCCGGTCGTCGTCGTGTTGAATCCGTTCAAATTCGCGCAGTCCATATGCTCAAGCGCGTGTTTTCTGCTGCCGGGATAAAGCGTGTTGCAATCCGTCAAAAAGGGATAACCGCCCTGCTCTTTGACGATATCCGCAATAACTTTTGCATATTGCGGACGCAGAAAAGCCATGTTTCCGAGTTCGCCGAAATGCATTTTGATCGCGACGAATTTTCCTTCCATGTCAATATTTTTTATTCCCGCCTTTATGCAAAGGTTTCTGAGTTTCTGCAAAAGACTTGTTCCGACTTTGACGCGAAAATCGGTAAAATAAACTTTCGATTTTTCCATTTTGAAATCTCCCTTCAAAAAATAAATCTCATACGCTTGAATTTATTGTTTCTGTTTTTGCGCGAAAAAACCTTCAGAGCAATTAAATTTTGGAAGGGAAATCGACGGCATTTAAAAGTTCTTCAAGACTTACGGCATAAGTTCCGACTTTTGCAACGACCACACCCGCCGCAATATTTGCAAGATAAGCGGCCGCTTCCGAATCCAATCCGCCGGCAAGTCCGGCAGCAAAAACCGCAATTACCGTATCACCCGCGCCGGAAACATCAAAAACTTCCTGCGCCCGTGCTTTTATGTGAGAAACTTTTTCGCCGTCAATCAGGGTCAATCCGGCTGCGGAGCGGGTAACGACCAAGCCGTTCAAATTGAATTTGTCGATAATCAACCGCGCCGCCGGTTCAACTTCTTCATCATTGTTTTTGATTTTTTTCGGAAGGACGGCATTAAATTCTTTCAAATTCGGAGTGATAAAATCCGCACCGGTGTATTTTGTCCAATCGTCACCTTTGGGATCGACAACGACAATTTTTCCGGATTGCCGGCAAAGTCGAATAATTTCCGCGCAGGTATTTTCGGTACAAACGCCTTTTCCGTAATCCGAAATTATTACGGCATCGACTTCTTTCAAACGAACCGAAAAATTTTCCAAAAGCTTATTCGCCGGCTCGCCGACAATATCGTCGGAATTTTCAAAGTCAAGACGCATCATTTGCTGATGACCGCTTATAACCCGGATTTTTGTAGTTGTCGGTCTGTCCGTCAAAACCATTCCGGAAACGTCAATGCCCCTTGAAGTCATTTTCTTTAAAAGAGTTTCGCCGTGATTTCCTTTTCCGGCATGACCGACAATAAAAACTTTTCCGCCGGAAAGTGCCAGATTATGTGCAACGTTTGCCGCGCCGCCGAGAGTTTCTTTAATTTGCAATACATGATTTATCGGCACGGGAGCTTCCGGAGAAATTCGCGAAACTTCACCGAAATAATATTTGTCAAGCATCACATCGCCGATAACCATAACCCGCGCCCGACTCAAATCTTCGACGACAAATTTTTTGAGATTGTCCTTCATAAAAATCTCCTCATAACTCAAATAACGACACAAGTTATCTGCATTTTTTTTGCATTATAACGATGCCTTTACATTTTCGCAATATTTTCCGTTTTTTTTCCCACGGGCGTTGCAAAGAAAATTTTTTGATAAAATGCTTACACTCCTTCTTTATAGCGATTTTCAAAAATAATATCGTCAAATAGACTTCATGAAGCTTGATTTAACGCCATTTTTTTATGACAACAAGATGTAAATGAAATTTTCACGGACAATTTTTTGCAGGGAAATTACGATGTTGGCAGAAAAAATATTGCAAGGAAATTAAAAGGGGGGATTTTTTTGAAATGAGTTCAAAAGCCATGACGGCTCTGGTCGAGTCACTTATGAAATTGCCGGGTGTCGGGTCGAAAACCGCCGCCCGGCTTGCTTATCACATAATAGAAATGAAACCGGACGATGTCGAAAAACTTGCCGCCGCAATTCGCGATGTAAAATCTTCCACGCATTTATGTTCCGTTTGTTTCAATACGATTGATGCGGAGAGGGAAATTTGCGATATTTGCGCTTCCGAAAGGCGGGACGGTCAGACAATTTGCGTCGTAAAAGATGCAAAAGATTTGGATGCGATTGAACGTGCGGGATTTTATACCGGCAAATATCATGTTACCGGCGGCTTGATTTCTCCTCTTGCCGGAATTACTCAAGAGGACATTCGACTTCGCGAACTTGTTCAAAGGGTTGGAAACGGTGACATCAGGGAAATTATAATCGCATTTGAGCCGACGGTTGAAGGGGATGCGACGGCTTTATTTATCGCAAGATTGTTAAATCCCGTCGGAGTAAAAGTCACAAAACTTGCAAGGGGGCTGCCGGTCGGCGCGGATTTTGCCGGGACGGATTCGGTGACTCTTGCAAAGGCGGTCGAAAACAGAATACCGGTTAAAGCGTAAAGAAGCCTTCCCAAAATTTTTGGGAAGGCTTTTTTATTTTTGCGCGTCAATTTTCGGCGACTTCCAAAATTTTTTTTGCAACTCTTGCCGCCGCTCCCGGTTCACCCAATTTTTTGCAGGCGGCTTTCAAATCTTCAACGACTTTTTCTCTTTCCGGTCTGCCTCTGTAAAGTTTTGAAATTTCTTCCGAAATTTTTTCGGGAGTAACTTCGTCCTGCAAAAGTTCCGGCTGTATTTCCCGTTGCATCAATATATTCGGCAAACTGAAAAAATCTATATGTACCAAAAGTTTGCCGATAAAATAATTGAGTTTCGCCATTTTGTACAGGACAACACAAGGCAAGTTTAAAAGTGCCGCCTCCAAAATTACCGTGCCGGAAGTTGCCGCCGCCGCATCCGCAATACTCATCAAATCGTATCTGTCCGCCGAATTTGTCAAAGTTATTTTTACGCCGGATTCGGAAATTTGTTTTTCGAGATTTTCCCGATCCACTCCGTCGGCAACCGGCAGAAAAAATTTCGTCGATTCGTTATTTGCCGGAATTTTTGCCGCGCCGAGCATTTCGGGCAGGAGTAATTTTATTTCCTGCTTTCTGCTGCCGGGCATAAGCAAAATAACGTGATCTTCCGGAGATACGCCGAAAAATTTTCTTGCATCTTCCGAAGATCTTTCCGGTTTGACTTTATCGACGAGCGGATTTCCCAAAAAAGAAATTTTCGCTCCGGCTTGTTCGTAAACCGGCAATTCAAAGGGAAAAATTGCTATAAATTCGTCCGCAATTTTCGCACAGTCTTTTGCCCTGCCTTTTCTCCATGCCCAAGCCGACGGCGGTATATAGGACAAAATTTTTACGCCGAATTTTTTTGCGCGTTTCGCCAACCGCCAATTAAAATCCGGATAATCGATTAAGACGAGCAAGTCCGGCTTTTCTTTTTGAATCGTTTCGGTTAAAGTATCGAGCAAACTTAAAATACGCCGTAAATTTTTTACGACTTCAACTACCCCCATGACGTTATATTCTTTGAAATTTTTTACAAGTCTTACGCCCGCCGATTTCATTTCATCGCCGCCGAATCCGAAAAGTTCGGTTTCCGGCGCGATTTTTTTTATTTCCCGCGCCAGACTTGCGCCGTGTACGTCGCCGGATGCCTCACCGGCAGAAAACATTATTTTCAATTTTCATTCTCCAAAACTTTTTTTATTTCATTTGCAATTTCTTCAATGACTCCGACCGACACCGAATTTCCGAATTGTTTGTAAAGCCGGGTATCTGATACGACAAATTCAAAATCTTCCGGAAAACCTTGCAACCTTGCCCATTCGCGAGGGGTCATTTTACGAATGTTTTCCGAATTGATTTTGCCTTTGATATGGGTTGTGGGAATTGTCGAATGTTCGCGATTGTCAACAATCAAATTTCTTTCCCGTCCCATACCGCCGCAAACCAATGCGCCGGCAATTCCGTCCAAATCTCTGACAATATACCCGAATCCGTTTCCGGCGTTTCTATGCCTTTCTTTATGTCTGCGCAAAGTTTCAAGATAAGTTTCGCTTAAATAATATTTTGAGGGAATAGGTGCGTCCTCCAAAATATCCGCTATTGTAACTTTTTTGTCAAGCGGCTCCGGAAATTTAAAATCTGTATCGTCAATATCGTTGCGAAAACAGACGATGTAAATTCTCTCCCGATTTTGAGCAAGCCCGAAATCTTTGCTGTTCAAAATTTTGTAATGAACTTTGTAGCCGATCCGCGCAAAAGAATCACAGATAATCTTGAAAGTTCTGCCTTTATCGTGAATCACCAGTCCTTTGACATTTTCGCAAAAAATAACTTTCGGCTTGTGATAATCGCAAATTCTTACAACGTCAAGAAAAAGAGTCCCGCGACAAGTTCCGTAATAATCATCACCGAATCCGTCTTTCTTCCCGGCAATGGAAAACGCCTGACACGGAAAACCCGCCAGGCAAATATCGAACTCCGGAATATCTTTTTCGGCAATTTTCGTAATATCGCCGGCAATTTCGATTTCATCTTTGAAATAATTTGAATAGGTTTTTTGAGCATTCGGGTCAAGTTCGCTTACAAAAACCGTTTTGCAATTTTTGTCGAAAGCCCGATCAAATCCCAAACGAATACCGCCTATGCCGGCAAACAAGTCAATTATTTTATAATTCCGCATCTTTTACCCTTGTTTTAAAAAATTTTAAACTTCCCGCCGATTAACAAAATTTAATTATTCAGGACGGATCTTATTGCGTCCTTCATCAGTTCAATTTGCGTCAAAAGTCTTGCGTCAACTCCGCCGTTGGGAGTTTCGATAACGCAATCGCCCGGTTTCAAAGTTTCATCGGAAATTACTTCCAAAACGGCGGTGCCGTCGGTAAGCATGGATTGAAATTCGCCGCGCGCCATCAAAATCAAATCGTAACTGTCCGGATCTACGTGAACTTTAATTTCTTTCTGATCCCGGACTCTTTTTATTGCTTCACGCACGACCGGCAAAACAACCTGCGGCACGTCAAGAAAATGTTGCGGCAAAATTTTTTCTATCGACATCATCAAAATTTCGACAATATCATCTTCAGCCCGAACGAAATAATCGGAAGTTTGTTCTTTTGCATCGCGTAAAGTCTTTTGAGCTTTTTCATTTGCCTGCCGAATTATATCGGCAAGTTCCGCCCGTGCGGCTTTTTCGCCTTCGTCATGACCGAGCTTGTAACCTTCGGCATGACCTTCTTTTTTGGCATCTTCGCGAATTTTTTTTGCCTCTTCTTTAGTCTGCGAAATTAAATTGTCGCACTCCGTTTGAGTTTGCTGTTTTAAAATTCCGGCTTGAATGTCGGCATCTTTCAACTTTTCGATCGCCCGCTGTTCTTTTGCGGCAATTTCAGCCATCATGCGGTCGATTGTTTCCTGATCTATTTTCGGCTCGGAATCTTCCTCTTCATTTTCTTCCGTCAAAACTTCCGGCTCGTCTTTTTTTTTGGAAGAGCCTATTATTACCGGCTCCCCGTCCGTTGTCGTATATTTTACGATTTTCTTATTAAACAATCATCTCGTCTCCCTGACCGCGTGAAATTACAATTTCGCCCTTCTCTTCAAGTGTACGGATAACGCCGACAACTTTCATCTGCGCCTCTTCAACGTCGCGAATCTTTACCGGTCCCATGTATTCGATTTCTTCACGCAGCATATCCGCCGCACGTTTCGACATATTCTTGAAAATCTTTTCCGAAACTTCCGGTTGCGTCGCCTTCATTGCAAGCGACAAATCCTTTGTATCGACATCGCGCAAAACCATCTGCAGCGAACGGTCGTCCAGCATGACAATATCCTCGAATACGAACATGAGCCTTTTGATTTCTTCGGCCAGCTCGGGATTATCGACCTCCAAGCTCTCGATAATGGATTTCTCGGTGGTACGATCGACGCGGTTCAAGACCTCGACTATGGCCTTTACGCCGCCTGCGGTGGTAAAGTCTTGGGTCATGAGGGCAGAAAGTTTTCGCTCTAAGACCCGCTCCACTTCCCGGATAACGTCCGGAGAAGTTCTGTCCATCATTGCAATTCTTTTTGCAACGTCGGCTTGTGAAT
>CAJOPK010000009.1 GCA_905236255.1 uncultured Selenomonadaceae bacterium
GAACTGTGTAAGGGGCTTTTGGACAGCCCTTTGAGAATAAGGGCGGCTTAACCGTCAATCTTTTCATGAATCTTCCGGCTTTAGCCGGGAGAGGTTCAAATCCGGAAGGAGTAATTAAAAATTTTGAACAAAACAAATTTATTCGGAATGACAACGGAAGAAATGATAAAAGAATTTTCCGATCTTCCAAAATTCCGGGCAAAACAAATCGCCGAAAGAATTTATCGTCACGGCGCAAAAAGTTTTGACGAAATAACCGAATTGCCAAAAAAACTCCGTGAAGAATTGGCGGAACGATATGAAATTTTTTTGCCGAAACCGATTGACGAACTCAATTCCGCAGACGGTCTGACGACAAAATTTTTGCTCGAATTGGCGGACGGCGCGGCAGTCGAAACCGTTTTGATGCGCCACGATTACGGGAACGGCGTATGTATTTCAAGTCAGGTCGGTTGTCAAATGGGCTGTAAATTTTGTGCCTCCGCTTTAAAGGGAATGGAAAGGAATTTGACGGCGGGAGAAATGCTCGGCGAAATTATTTTTGTGAACAATTTTTTGAGCAAAGAAAATCTTAAAGTCGATAATCTTGTCGTAATGGGAACCGGAGAGCCTTTGACAAATTTTGACAATCTGATAAAAATGCTCCGTCTTTTGCACGAGCCTTACACGCTCGGAATGAGTTACCGGCGGGTTACCGTTTCGACTTGCGGAATTGTTCCGGGCATAAAAAAATTGATTGACGAAAATATTCCCGTGACCCTGTCAATATCTCTGCACGCGCCCGACAATAAACTTCGCTCCGCACTCATGCCGGTAAATTCCGCCTTTGAAATTCGGGAAGTTTTGAAGGCAGGCGACGAATACGCGCAAAAAACCGGACGACGCGTAACTTACGAATATATCCTGCTCGGCGGCGTAAACGATACGGAGGAACATGCGCGGGGACTTGCAAAAATTCTTGCCGGACAACTTGCGAACGTGAATTTGATTCCTTACAATCCGGTAAACGAACGCGACTTTGCACCGCCGGAACGTCATGATATTCAAAAATTTTTCCACTTCCTGAACACGCACGGAATTAACGCAACGATTCGCAAGGAAATGGGATCCGATATAAATGCCGCCTGCGGTCAACTTCGCAGCAGACATTTTTGATTTTTAAGGAGTGTAAAGAAATGCCGAAAATTCCGAAGAACCTTACCGACAAGGACATGGTAAAAAATTACGTTGAGGAAGAAACAATAGAATCAAAACTTATTGCGGCGGCAAAAAAAGCCGAAGAAATTCGCAAAGCCGAAAAATTGCGGGAGCCGCCGGAGCCTTTGGCAAAGGCCGGATTTACTCCGGAACTTGCCGACAAACTCGGGCGCGAATTGCTCGCGTTAAAAATAGAACTTGCAAACACCGGCGTAAAAAATTATAATTTCAAAATTAAACGTGACGGCGAAAAAATAACTTTAACCGTAACGGACAAAAAATTTTGATGAAGGAGGAATTTTACGAACATGGATATGACAACGGTGGCGGTGGTGATTTTTGTTGCCGCCTACGCCTTGATTATTTCCGAAAAAGTTCACAGAACGATTGTCGGAATTTTCGGCGCGATGTTGATGATATTGCTCGGAATAATTTCACAGGAGACGGCAATTCATCACATTGACTTCAATACCCTCGGTCTTTTGATGGGTATGATGATTATCGTAAACATCACAAGCGAAACGGGACTTTTTAACTTTCTCGCAATTTGGGCGGCAAAAAAAGTAAAGGCTCAACCGGTTGCATTATTGGTGGCGTTGAGTTTGTTGACGGCGGTCTGTTCCGCACTTTTGGACAACGTTACGACGGTTTTGTTGACGGTGCCGATAACTTTCAATATTGCCGCACAGCTTAAAGTTGACGTTAAACCTTTTTTGATGGCGCAAATTATCAGTTCGAATATCGGCGGAACGGCGACTTTGATAGGCGATCCGCCGAATATCATGATCGGATCGGCAACGGGCTTGAGTTTCGGAGATTTTATTCTGAACATGACCGCGCCGGCGGTGGTGATTTTTGTAATAACCGTCCTGATCATGATTGCGCTTTATAAATCGAAACTTCACACGCAACCGGAACTTCAGGATAAAGTCATGCGTCTCGACGAAAAAAGTCAGATCACCGACACGGTACTTTTGAAGAAATGCCTTTTCGTTTTGGCTTGCACGATTACGCTTTTTGCCCTGCACGGAATATTGCATTTGGAAACGGCAACGGCGGCACTTACCGGCGCGGGACTTCTCCTGTTGATAAGTTTCCACCACAATGAAGCGATGATCGCAAAAATTTTGAGCAAAATCGAATGGCTTGCAATTTTCTTCTTTGCCGGACTTTTCGTACTTGTCGGCGCACTTGTCGAAACGGGCGTTATCAAAGCAATGGCGGCGGAAGCCATCGAAATTACAAACGGCAACGTACCGGCAACCGCAATTTTGATTTTGTGGATGAGTGCGATTGCGTCGGCATTTATCGACAATATTCCCTTTGTCGCTACTTTGATCCCGCTGATTAAAGACATGGGCGAAATGGGGCTTTCAAATTTGGAGCCGATGTGGTGGAGTTTGGCACTGGGCGCATGCTTGGGCGGCAACGGAACGCTTATCGGAGCCAGCGCGAATGTCGTCGTTGCATCGATGGCGGCGCAGCGCGGCAAGGCAATTTCGTTTATCGAATTTATGAAAACGGCTTTTCCGCTTATGATTCTTTCGATAATAATCTCAACGGCTTACGTTTACATTCGTTATCTCTGATTCGTTAAAGTTTTTCGGGGAGGGAAACGATTTTGAAATTTGAAAAGTGGCAGGGGTGCGGAAACGATTTTGTAATTGTTGACGGGCGCGCAAATGAAATTCTTCCCGCCGAAAAAATAAAATTTATCTGCGACAGGCATTTCGGAATCGGTGCGGACGGCGTAATTTACGTTTTAAATTCGGACAAAGCCGCCGTTCGCATGAGGATTTTTAATGCCGACGGATCCGAAGCGGAAATGTGCGGCAACGGTATCCGCTGTTTTGCAAAATATTTGGACGGTATCGGCGAATTTTCGGACGGTATGAAGATTGAAACCGGCGCGGGAATTTTGAGCGTAAAAAAATCCGGCGAAAATATCACCGTCAATATGGGCGAGCCGATTTTGGAAGCGGATAAAATTCCGGTAAAAAATTTCGGGAAAAATCCGGTTATTGCCGAAGATATTGAAGTTGACGGCAAGATTTACAAAATGACCTGCGTATCAATGGGAAATCCGCATTGTGTAATTTTCGTTGACGATATAAATTCAATCGACCTTGAAAAGATCGGGACGAAATTTGAAACGCACGAATTTTTCCCGCGCAAGACAAATACCGAATTTGTCCAAGTCACCGGCAAAGACGAATTGAGAATGAGAGTTTGGGAGCGCGGCAGCGGAATTACCCTTGCCTGCGGAACCGGAACATGCGCGACGGCGGTTGCGGCGAATCTTAACAACCTCTGCTCAAAAAAAGTCCGGGTAAATCTTGACGGCGGGACTTTGCAAATCGAATGGAGCGCCGACAATAAAATTTATATGACCGGTCCGGCGGAAAAAGTTTTTTCCGGCGAAATTTGAAAATTAAGTCGATGAAAAATCTTTGACGTATTCCGTTATTTTTTCGACGGCTTCATCAATCGACATTATTTCGGGATTAATTGCAATTCCGGCCTCAATCAATTTGTTTACAACTTGATTGACGACCGGCGGCATTAGTCCCGCTTTTTTTAAAATTTCCGATTTTGTAAAAAGTTCACGCGGCTTGCCGTCAAACAGAATTTTACCTTGCGCCAAAACAATTACGCGATCGGCAAATTTTACTATATCTTCCGGCGAATGTGATACCAAAATCACGGTTACGCCGGATTTATGCAGGGCTTTTATTTCGGTCAAAAGTTTGTCGCGGGCTTTCGGATCCAGTCCCGCCGCAGGCTCATCCAAAATCAAATATTTCGGTTTGAGTGCCAAAATTCCGGCTATGGCAACTCTTCTTCTCTGACCGCCGGAAAGTTCAAAAGGCGAACGGGTTTTCAAGTTTAAATCCAGTCCGACGGCCTTCATTGACTGATCCGTCAGTTTTGAAATTTCTTCTTCGGAAAGCCCGAAATTTTTCGGGCCGAAAGCAATATCTTTTTCCACGCTTTCCTCAAAAAGTTGATGTTCCGGATATTGAAAAACCATTCCGATTTTTCGACGCGCAGTTTTTTCTTTTACCGAAGTGCCGTCAATTTTTACCGTGCCTTCCGTCAATTCGATCAATCCGGAGATGATTTGAATAAGTGTAGATTTTCCCGAGCCCGTGTGTCCGGCAATCGCCAAAAATTCGCCCTCTTCGATATTGAAGGAAATGTCACGCAATGCCGTTTTTTCAAACGGTGTATTTTTCATATAGGTGTAACTCAAGTTTTTTAGTTCGATCATGCCAATATTCCTTCTTAACCAAAAAAAATCGATACCCTTACGGAAACTTCCGCAACGGGAAAGGGCATCAAGCAAAATCGTCCGGTATTTTGTCAACTGCCCGCACCGTTTTATAAAATTTTGTCACGCATGAGTCTTTTTATTTTCGCGGCGGAAGTAATCATGTCTCTTGCATTTTTTAAAGCGGATTGCGATTCTTCGCCGGATGCCATTCGGGAAATTTCCCGGACGCGCTCCGATTCGACAATCTTTTCAACTCTTGTAACCGTTCTGCCGCCGGAATCCGTTTTGCTTACGTGCAAATGTGTATCGGCCATGCAGGCAATTTGTGCAAGGTGAGTTATGCACAAAACCTGTTTATGACGGGAAACTTTTGCAATACATTCGGCAACAACTTTTGCGGTGGTTCCGCCGAGTCCGGTATCTATTTCGTCGAAAACCATTGTCTGCGCGGAATCTTCCCGCCCGGCGGAAATTGTCTTTATTGCAAGCGCCACACGCGACAATTCGCCGCCCGACGCAACTTTAGCCAAAGATTTTGCCTCTTCGCCCAAATTCGCCGAAAAAATCATATCCGCCGAGTCCCCGCCGTTTGAATCAAGTTCCGGCGCGGGAGCGACTTCAATTTTAAATTTCGCGTTTTCCATTCCCAATTTGCGAATTTCCCGCTCAATCGACGTACTTAATTTTGCGGCGGATTTTTGGCGGAGGTTCAAAAGATTTTTCGCCCGCGCCTTTGTCTGCTCTTCCAATTTTGAAATTACCTGTTGAGTAGTTTCCAAGTCCGTTTCAAAATTTTCGACTTCGGAAATTTCGGAGCGGATTTTTTCAAGTCTTTTCAAAATTTCATCGACCGACGCGCCGTATTTTTGTTTGAGCCGATAAATTACGTCGGCGCGGGCATGAAGTGAATCCAATTTTTCCGGCGAAAAGTCAACCGTTTCCGAATAAGAAGAAATTTCGTCGTAAACTTCACGCAGTGAAATTTCCGCATCTTCCAAAAGTTTACGGGCGGAATTTAATTTGTCGTCAAATCTTGAAATGTCGTCAAGATTTTTTTCAACCTTCGCCAAAGCCGTCAACACGTCAAATTCCGTCCCGTTGCCCAAAAGCAACTTGGATTCTTCAACGTGTTCGGAAATTTTTTCGGCATGTGACAATTTGCGAATGTCGGCATCAATTTCTTCATCTTCACCCGGTTTTAATTCGGCCGAAGAAATTTCCTGTTCCTGCCAACGCAACATGTCAAGTTTTTGTTCATTTTCCTCTTTTGACTTTTTCTTTTCGGCAAGCGCACGAATCTGAACATTCCACAGCCGATAATGCCGACTGTAATCTTCCCGGACTTCCGCAATTTTTTCTCCGGCATCGTCAATCAGTCGATAAACGCTTTCAGGGCGCAAAAGTGCAAGATTTTCGTTCTGTCCGTGAATATCGACCAAAGCCGCGCCGATTTTTTTCAGGGCTGTCAAGGTTATGTGACAGCCGTTTGCATTGATTGAAGTTTTTCCGGAGCGATTGAGTTTCCGGACAATAATCAAATTGTCGCCGTCCTCCTCAACGTCAAATTCTTTCATGACGGCACGAACGGGAGAATTTTTTTCGGCGGTAAAAACCGCTTCGATTTTCAACTCTTCCGCGCCCGTGCGAATCATTCCGACACCGACCCGACTTCCCAAAACCGCGCCCAATGCGTCTGTCAATATCGATTTTCCCGCACCGGTCTCGCCGGTCAAAATATTCAGACCTTCGCCAAATTCGACTTCGGTTTTTTCAATCAACGCAAAATTTGTAACCCGTAAATTTTTAAGCATATTATTTCTTTCCGGTCGATCCGCGTTTTGTAAGCGGCTCGCCTTTCTTGCAGAGAGGACAATTTTCCGGTTCGTAAGTTTCAACGTTCATGTGAAGAAGTGCAAAACTCGGAACGTCGCCGAAATCGGATTTTCCGCCGCTTCTGTCAACCAACAAACCGACCGCAACCGGAATACCGCCGTTTTCCTTTACGACTTCGATAACTTCTTTGACGGAGCCGCCGGTTGTCACAATGTCCTCGACAATCAAAACTCTTTCGCCCTCATGAAGTGAAAAGCCGCGCCGGAAAGTCATTTTTCCGTCAACTCTTTCGGTGAAAATTGCGCGGGTTCCCAGAGCCTTGCCGGTTTCATGTGCAAGAATTATTCCGCCGGTCACCGGTCCCACAACCGTTTCAATATTTGCGTCTTTGAAATGTTCGGCAAGAGCCTTGCAAAGTTTTTCGGTGTATTCCGGGTGTTGAAGGACGTTAAATTTTTCGACGTAATGCGGGCTGTGAAGTCCGGAAGTCAATTTAAAATGTCCGTTCATAATTGCGCCGGTTTCGACAAGTAAATCATAAACTTCTTTTTCCGTCATTTTTATAAATCTCCAATCTCTTTCAAAATATTTTCCGCCGCAAGTTTCGGATTTTGAGCCGCCCGAATCGGTCTGCCGACGACAAGATAATTTGCTCCGTTTTTGATTGCCGCCGCCGGTGTGGAAATTCGACTTTGATCGTTGATGTCACTTCCCGCAGGACGAATACCGGGAGTAACAATCAGAAAATCTTTTCCGCAGGCTTGACGAATTTGCGCCGCCTCTTGCGGAGAGGCAACAACGCCGTCAAGTCCGGCAGATTTTGTAAGTTCGGCAAGACGAACAACCTGATCCGAAATTTTTATTTCGCCGTAACCCAAGCCGTTCCAATCATCTTGATTTATACTCGTCAAACCGGTTATCGCAATAATTTTCGGCGGATTTATATTCAAGCGCGCAGCCTCTTCCCGGACTTTTTCGCCGGCAGTTTTCATCATCGTAAAACCGCCCGCCGCATGAACATTCAAAATATCCGCACCGAGATTCATAAGCGAACAAAGCCCGCCGGCAACCGTATTCGGAATGTCATGAAGTTTCAGGTCAAGGAAAACTTTTTTGTCGCGTTCTTTCAAAAATTCCACAACGCCGGCACCGACGCTGTAAAAAAGTTCCATACCGACTTTGTAAAATTTTACGCTTTCGCCCAAATCATTGACAAGATTTTTAACGTCGTCAAATTTGTGAAAATCAAGCGCGACGATCAATCTTTCGTCAGCCATTCAAAAAATCACTCCGTTCTCTGAAAAGATTTTTTCGATAATAAAAACGAAACCATTATAACCCTTCAACGCAAAAATTTCCGGTCTTATTCAAAACTTTTGACAGACCGGAAATTTTCGGCAAAAAATATCTTTATTTAACCGCGTCAAATGCCTTTTTGATTTTTGCGGCAACGCCGTGCATTTTTTCATAAGAAACGGAACACGCCGCAACTCTTATTCCCAATTTCAGGGGAACGGCAAAAATTAAATCCTTGTGAAGTTCGTTGCAGACCGCCGCCGGATTTTCCGCCGGAATCGCGATAAAAAATCCGCCTTTGTAAGGAACAATACGCAAATTACATTCAGCCGCCTCATTTACGAAAAGCTCGCCGCGTCTTTGAACGGTTTGATAAAGTTCGGCACGTTCTTTTTCGTATTGTTTCTCAATGCCGGGATCTTCTTTCAAGCGAATCAAAAGTTCCTGCGCGCCGCGATTTATATTCGACCAGGTTGCGCGTCCCGACCATTTGTTTACGTCCTTAAATTCTTCGATAACGTCTTTGTTTGACGAAAGTGCGACAAGTGCGCCGGTTCTTTGCCCGTAAAGCGTGTAACTTTTTGACATACTGTAAGCAATCAAGACAAGGACATTTTCCGGAAGACCGGAGAATTTTTTGAAAAATGCCCGCGTCGAATTTTTTTCTCCGGCAAAGTCAATGTAAGCAACATCGACAAGCAAAGTAATTTTTTTGCCGGTTGCCGCTTGAGTTTTTATAACGTCCAAAACTCCGTCCCATTCTTCCAAATTCAAAGCGTAGCCCGTCGGATTGTGTGCCGGCGAATTTATTATCGCAAGAACGGAATCCTGATTTTTCGCAAGGGAATTAAATTTGTCGGTGAAGTCCGCAAGATTAAATTTCAAGTTTTCGTCGAAAAGTTTGAAAGTTTCAAGTCGTTTTCCGGTTTCAACGCAAATTACGTTATAGGTTCCCCAGAACCAATCTGAAGTCAAAACCGAATCGCCGCGCTCGGCATAATTCGCTATTGCGTGATGAATTGCGCCGGTACCTCCCGCCGTTGAAATTGCCGCGGAATATCCTTCCGGCTTGCAATCGGCGAAAACCGAATCAATGACGAAATCCAGATAATTTTGAAGTCCGGAAATCGGCGCATAAGATACCATGTCGCGCATATCCAAAGACTTAAAAACTTTTTCGACGGTCGGCAAAACGGCAAGTTTTCCGCTTTCGTCCAAAATTGTTCCGATTGTTGCATTTGTGACCGCCGCCGCGCCGTGTTCTTTTATTGCGGCAAGACAAGCGGAATTTGCGTCAAAAATTGCGTCTTTTAATTTTCTGCCGGCGGAATGTTTTGCCGCCATGCTCATTGTCATTTTATATCAAATCTCCTTCTCTCATTTATCCGGAAAAAATTCGTCGTGAATCGCATTGACCGCTTCGGTAATTTGCGAACCTTTAATCAAGCAGGAAACGCTGATTTCGGAAGTGCTGATAATGTCGATATTTATTCCGGCATGCGCCAAAGCTCCGAACATACGCGCCGCAATACCCGGACTTCCCAACATTCCCGCGCCGACAATCGAAACTTTCGCAACGTCCTCTTCAACCAAAACCGTACCCGCATCAATCTCTTCCGCAACCTTATCGACAACTTTCTTTGCCTCCGGCAGATCGTCAAGAGCAATCGTGAAAACCATGTCGGTAATGTTTTTGTCGATATTGCGGATACTCTGAACAATCATATCGACATCAATATTTGCATCGGCAAGCGCGGCAAAAATCTTGTGCGCTATGCCCGGCGTATTTGATACGGCGAGAACGGCAATTTTGGCAACTTTTTGATCGTGAGCCACGCCGCGAATCTCAAAATCTTTTTCCTCCAAAGTGTAATCCTCCCTAATGATTGTGCCGGGCTTGTCCGTGAAAGTCGAGCGGACATGAATCGGCATATTGAAATATTGACCCATTTCAACCGAGCGCGGCTGCATTACGCCGGCACCAAGCCTTGCCATTTCAAGCATCTCAAAATAAGTGATCTCCCGCATCTTTTTCGCATTTTTCACAATGCGCGGGTCTGCGGAATAAACACCGTCAACGTCCGTATAAATTTCGCAGGCATCGGCTTTAAGCGCGCCGGCAAGAGCAACCGCCGAAGTATCGGATCCGCCGCGTCCCAAAGTCACCGGATCGCCGAATCTGTCAACGCCCTGAAAACCGGCAACAACCACAACCTTACCCTTGTCAAGTTCTTCATGAACGCGCTCCGGAGAAATTCCCAAAATTCTGCCCTTTGTATGGACTGAATTTGTCCTCATGCCGACCATGCCGCCCGTCAAAGAAATTGCCGGTTGACCGAGTTTCTGAAAAGCCATAGCCAGAAGAGCTATCGAAACCTGTTCGCCCGTCGTCAAAAGCATATCAAGTTCGCGGGAATAACCGGCTTTGTAAGGTTCTTCATCTATGCCTTCGGCAAGTTTTATCAAATTGTCGGTCGAGTCACCCATTGCGGAAACCACCACGACAATTTTGTCGTCCGGTTTCTTTTCGCCGAGAATCCTCTTTGCAACCGACATAATTTTTTCGGTCGTCGCAACGGAACTGCCTCCAAATTTTTTTACAACGAGAGCCAATTTTTTGCTGCCTCCTTGTCAAGACCGTGTTTCTCAAATAAGCGGCATTTTACCGGATTTTTTTCGGTCGGTCAATTTAACCGGATTATGTATTCAAAAAACACGATTCAAAGATTTTAATTTTAACTCATTTTTTTAAAATTACTTCCGGGCAATCGCTTCCCTTGCAACTTCCCGGTCGTCAAAGTGAATGGTCTTGTCTTTCAAGATTTGATAGTCCTCATGACCTTTTCCCAAAATCATCACAATGTCGCCGGCATTTGCAAGTTTGACCGCCCGGAAAATTGCCGTCCGTCTGTCCGGAATGACTTCATAATTCTTGCCGCCGATTTTTTCTTTGATACCGACTTCGACTTCTTCAAGAATTTTTTCCGGGTCTTCCGTTCGCGGATTGTCGGAAGTTGCAATGACAATATCGGACATTTCCGCCGCAATCCTTCCCATAATCGGACGCTTTGTATTGTCGCGATCTCCGCCGCAACCGAAAACGGTAATAATTTTGTTTTCGACGATTTTTTTTGCGGTCTGCAAAACATTTTTCATGCCGTCCGGAGTATGCGCATAATCGACGATAACGGTAAAGGGAACGTCCGCAAAAATTCTCTCGAATCTTCCGGGAACGCTCTTAAAATTTTGCAAAGCAGTCGAAATATCTTTCGGATTTATCTTTTCGGCAAGAGCGGCACCGACTGCGGCAAGTACGTTGTATACGTTGAAAATTCCGGTGACGTGCAAATTTAAATTCATCTCTCCAAACTTCCCGGAAATTTTGAATTTTGTGCCGTCCGCCTTCACTTCAACATTGTCCGCATGAAGATCGGAATTTTTTTCAATCCCGTAAGTCATTATTCCGCAGTGAGAATGTTTTAACATTTCGTCGCTTGCCGGATCGTCAATGTTTATTACTGCGGTTTTTCCCGTCTTTCGTCCGGAACGCGAAACAATATCGAAAAGTTTTGCCTTTGTCCTGCAATAATTTTCAAGCGTCTTGTGATAGTCCAAATGATCCTGCGTCAAATTGGTGAAAATCGCCGTGTCAAATTCCACACCGGAAACTCTGTGTTCGGCAAGCGCATGACTTGAAACTTCCATTACCACAAAATCGACGTTCCCTTCCCGCATCTTTACAAAAATATGCTGAAGATCGATAACGTTCGGTGTTGTGTTGTGAATTGGAAAAGTTTCGTCGCCGATCATGATTTGAATTGTCCCGATAAGCCCGACTTTGAAACCGGCCTGCATCAAAATCGAGCGGATCATGTAGGTCGTCGTCGTTTTGCCGTTCGTCCCGGTTATCCCGATAACGCGCATATGTTTTGAAGGGTAATCGTAAAAATAAGGTACGACAACCGCCAAAGTATTCAACATATCGCCTACAACCAACGCCGAAATTCCTTCCGGCAAATCCGGATTTTCGCGGGTCGTCAAAATCGCCGATGCGCCTTTTTCCGCCGCCTGTTTTATAAAATTGTTTCCGTCAAAATGTGCGCCTTCCATGCAAATGAACAGGTCGCCCGGCTTTACTTTTCGCGAATCATGCTCAATGCCGGAAATTTTTGTGCCGGCATTCCCGATTACCTTTGTCCCTTGAACAAGCAAAGCAATTTCTTCCAGAGTTTTCATCAAAAGTCCTCCCTGTCCCATTTTTCCGAATTATAACAACACATACAACAAAAAGACAAGAAAAAAATGAAAAAAATCGGGAAAATTTTGAAACGATTTGCAAAATTCTTTAACGTTATGCTTGCAGGAACTTCAATAAAATTAACGAATAACCAAAACAAAATCGTGGCGTGAACTTTTTCAGGCCGAAAAGAGGAGGAAGTTTTTATGTTTGCGGGCTTAAGGACAATGCGAACGCAATTTCTGATGATGATGATAGGCGCGTCGCTTGTTACAATGATTTGTATCGGCGCGGTCTTTCTGAAAAATATGAAAGACGAAGCCGAAGAACAGGTTCAAATTTTTAAAGAGACTTTGGTTGCCGACGTTGAAAGAGAATTGAAGATCGAAACGGAATCGGCGATAAGTCTTATATCTCAAATTCACAAACGCCAACAGGCGGGAGAACTCACCGAAGAACAGGCGAAACTTGAGGCGGCGGCTCTCGTCCGGGATTTGCGCTACGATGACGGCGCGGGATATTTTTGGATTGATACTTATGAAGGCGTAAACGTCGTTTTACTCGGTCGTCAAAATGCGGAAGGAAAATCCAGAATAAATGCGACTGATCCCACCGGAAAACAGTTTATCAAAGAAATGATTGAAAACGGACGCAAGCCCGGCGGCGGTTACACCGATTTGATGTTTGCAAAGCCGAATCAAACGGAACCGCTCCCGAAAAGAAATTACACCGCGTCTTTCGATCCTTACAAATGGGTTATCGGTACCGGTATTTGGATTGATTACATTGACGATCGCGTTGCCGCAATGCAGGCCAGAACCGAAGAAAATTTTCTGAAGAGCGTCATGATTACGGGCGTTGTTATAGTTGTCCTCGAAATTATTCTGACGATTGCGGCGGTATTCCTTGCCGGTCGCATGGTAGGACCGATCAAAGATTTGACCGAATTGGTTGATATTCTCGGCACCGGCGATTTCCGGGCAAAGGACACTTCAAATATTGATACGGAACGTCCGGACGAACTCGGAATAATGGCACGCGCCGTTCTCAATCTGCAGAGAAATGTAAACGACATGGTTCGTCAGGTTGCAACTTCGGCGGAACATGTTGCCGCCGCATCGGAAGAGTTGACGGCAAGCGCGGATCAATCGACGATAGCCATAAATCAGGTTGCGGATTCAATAGTAAATGTCGCGGGAGCTTGCACGGAGCAATTTGGCGAAGTCGAAAACGCAAGCTCGCAGGCGGAACAACTCAAAGATCACATGAACACATTCACGGATACTTTGAGCGAATCTTCAAGCAAAATTGAAGAAACCAACAAGGCGGCGGAAGCCGGCGGCAAGAGCGTCGCAAATGCCGTTGACCAAATGAAGAAGATCGAAACTTCCGTCAGCGCATCCGCCGGAGTCATTGCGCAACTCGGCGAAGAATCCGACAAGATCGGCAAGATCGTCGATGCAATTTCCGGAATTGCCGAACAGACCAATTTGCTTGCTTTGAATGCGGCGATAGAGGCCGCCCGCGCAGGTGAACACGGTCGCGGCTTTGCGGTCGTCGCCGATGAAGTCCGGAAACTTGCCGAACAGTCCCAAGTTTCCGCCCGCGAAATTTCCGAACTTATCGGCTCCATTCAAGATAAAGCACAAAATGCCGTTCACTCCATGCAGGAAGGCGTGGACAATGTTCGCGACGGCACGGGCGCGGTTGACGGCGCGGGCAAGACTTTCCGCCAAATTATCAATATGGTTACGGAAGTTGCAAACGGCTCCGCTCAAATGGAAACGATCGTTGCCAATCTTGTGGAAAGCACCGACGTTATCACAAAGTCCGTCGAAAATATCAACGTCAAGAGTCGCGAAGTCGCAAGAGAGTCCGAAACCGTTTCGGCGGCAAGCGAACAGCAGACCGCAACAATGCACGAAATCGCCGATGCCAGCCGTTCACTTGCGGAGATGGCTCAGGAAATGCAAACGGTTATCGGTAAATTCAAGATTTAAGATTAAAAACGGATACGGGTTACAACAAATCAAAAATCCGGGAGTCGAAAAACTCTCGGATTTTTTTGTTTGCCCGGAAATTGTAAATTTCACTTCACCGAATCGTTATCTTGTCCAAAGTTTGCCGCACTTCTTCAATTTCGACGCGGGTATTGTAACACGGACCGTTCGGGCGAATGTTCAAAACTCCCACCGCCGGCAAAGGATAAACATCTTGAATACCGCTCATCAAATC
>CAJOPK010000010.1 GCA_905236255.1 uncultured Selenomonadaceae bacterium
CCGCCGTGAAAGGGCGGTGTCTTAACCTCTTGACGACGGTGCCACATGGTGATCCGCCCGGGATTCGAACCCGGGACACCCTGATTAAAAGTCAGGTGCTCTACCGACTGAGCTAGAGAATAATCAACAACGCGGCGGATTATAGCATAAAGAATATTTCAATGCAAGAAAAAATTTTTTCAAATTTTGTTTCCGATCATTTGGAGAGTTTCTTTTGCCGCCATCTGTTCGGCAAGTTTTTTGCTTCTGCCGGTTCCCTTGCCGTAAATTACCCCGTTAATTTCTGCGGCATACTCAAAAGTTTTCATGTGATCCGGCCCGCTCGAACTCAATTCAACGTAAGTAATCTGACGGAGAGGAGCGCGCTGAATTTTTTCCTGTAAGATCGTTTTGTAATCTTTGAAAGTTTTTCCGGCTTCGGCTTTGGCAAATTCAGGTTTAAGTTGCCGGATAACGTAATCTCTTGCAATTTCCCAGCCGCTGTCAATGTAAAGCGCGCCGATAATCGCCTCAAAAGTATCCTCCAAATTTGAATCGCGTTCGCGCCCGCCGCCGGCATCTTCGCCGTGTCCCAAAAGGAGCATTTCCCCAAGATTTAATTTTCTCGCAAGTTTTGCAAGGGTGGGTTGACAAACGATTGAGGCACGGGTTCTGGTGAGTTCGCCTTCCGACAAATTGGGAAATCGATTGAAAAGATAAGTACTTGATGCCAACTCCAAAACCGCATCGCCCAAAAATTCCAATCGTTCGTTATGGGGCATTTTTCGACTTCCTTCATTTGCGTATGAAGTGTGTGTCAATGCCAAATTTAAAAGTTCGATTCTGTTAAAAGTGACTTCCATTTTTTCTTCAAGCAGACCGAGAAGTCTGCGACGCGCCGCCGATATCGGAATATCCGATATATTTTCAAGATTTATTTCAGACATTTAAAAAACTCCCTTCATTATAACTTTTACCATATTTATCGAAAATTGGCAAGTTAATTGTAAACCGGCAGGAATTTTGAAAAGTTGCGTGAATAGTCAACGGTCAAAAGGTTTTAAAATTCTATTCGGGAGGGGTGTTTTTTTGAAAAAAATTTGTTTCATGCACAGGGCAAGTATAGGAGATATGTTGCTTGTCACTCCCATATATCGTGCGGTAAAAGAATCTTTTCCGTCCGTCGAAACCGTTCTGGTGACCTCAAAAACCGGTTACGAAATGCTTTACGGAAATCCTTACATAGACGTTTTGATCTCATACGAAAAAGGAGACAATTTTTTTCCGGTCATAAAAAAAATTTGGCGTGCCGATGCGGCAATAATTTTCGATTTTGCTTACAGAAACGCGCTCGCGGCTTTTTTGGCTCTTATCCCCAAAAGAATCGGAGGGGGCAAAGATTTCATAAACATAAGAATTCCGGAAATTTCGGAATTTTCTCCGTCCTACTCTCATGCCCGCCTTTTAAAACCTTTGGGCATTGAAGTAAAAAATCTTGATTTGGTGCGCCCCGTTGTAACTCCCGAAGAAAAAGTTCATGTCCGGGAAATTTATTCCGAAATTACGGGAGAAGACAAAAAACTGATAATTCTTGCACCCTATTCGCTTTCTTACATCAAGGATTGGCCGACGGAAAAATATCGCGAAATAATACGGCGATTTAACGAAACGGGAAAGTATTCCGTCGCGGTTTTGGGCGGCAAAAATCAAAAAAAAATGGTCGAAGAAAGTTTTCCGGGCGGTCACAATTTGGCGGGAAGACTGAATTTGCGGGAATCTGCCGAAATAATTTCCCTTGCCGCCCTTCATATAAGCGGCTGTACTTCCATGTTGCATTTTTGTGCCTCAACCGATACTCCTTCACTTGCGATTTACGGTTCCACGGATTCGGATTATTGGGCTCCAAAAAAAAATTGCACCGTAATAAATCACAAATTTCCCTGTTCGCCCTGTTACAACATTCCGGGAAAAATTCCCTGTGAAGGTATTCCGAAATGCCTTGATGATATTTCCGTCGATGAAGTTTTTGACATGGCGAAAAAAATTCTTGAAAACCGATGATTTTTTGAAAAATTCACCGGTAACCGCCGATCATGTTTTTTGTGCCGGGTGAGTTTTGTTTTTATCCGAAATATTTTTGCCCGGTATTTTTTTGCAGGGGAATTGCGCTGTGGGAAGAAAATATATCTTGAAAAAATTATGAAGTTCAAAAAATCCCGTTTTAAAAGGAGATTGATTTAAAATGAAGGTAATATTGCAGGAAGATGTTAAAAATGTCGGCAAGAAAGGCGAAATTGTCGAAGTTTCCGACGGATACGGCAGAAATTTTCTTTTGCCGAAAAAATTGGCTCTGCCCGCAACCGCCGGAAATTTGAACGAAGCCAAAGTCAAAGCCGAAAACAAAGCGCGTAAACTTCAACGGGAAGCCGACGAAGCAAAACTTTTGGGCGCACAACTTGAAAAAGTCACCGTCAAAATTCCGGTAAAAATCGGCAAAGACGGCAAACTTTTCGGATCCGTCGGAGGCAGTGACGTTGCAAAGGCTTTGAACAAAGATCACAAAATAAATATCGACAAGAGAAAAATTACAATTCAAGGTGAAGTGACCGGAACCGGAACTTACGACGCAATAATCAAACTTCATCCGGAAGTCACAAGCAAAATTAAAGTGGAAGTTGTTGAGGGCTGAAGTGGCAAACGATATTTGGAAAAGAGTAAAAAAAGTATTCGGCGGCAATAAAAATTCCACACCGGAACGCATGCCGATTCGCGCCGAAACCGAACTTGACAGGGAAGTCAATGCGCTTTATTCGATCGTTTCGGACGTAATGGGACCGGACAGGCTCGTATTGCAGGCGGGAAAAATGGACGCGCTCCGTTATGTACGTTCGCAAGACCCCTGCGAAAGAATTTTGGCGTTGCGCAGAATTTTGGAAGAAAATCCGACTTTGGGTCCCGTTCCTTCAAAATCCGAAATTCAACTCGAAATAATCAGACTTTCCGAAAAACTTGCCGACATAATGGCAAGACGAACTTTTGAGGACAAGATAGAAAAGAAACTCAACGAAAAACTTGAAAAAGATCACAACGAATACGTCAAGGATATGAAACTTCAAATTTTGAAGGAAGAAAATCCCGCCGACGAATCTCCGCAGGACAAGAAAAAGCGCGAAGAATTGGAAGCACTCGACAAAGTAAAATTGACTCAATCGGTCATGGAACTTTTGCGCCCGAAAACTTTGGAGGAAATAGTCGGGCAGGAAAGGGCGGTAAAGTCCCTGCGCGCAAAACTTGCCTCCCCTTACCCGCAACATTTGATTTTGTACGGGCCGCCCGGTGTGGGAAAAACCACCGCCGCCCGGCTTGTCTTGGAAGCGGTGCGCGGTACGACCGACAGCCCCTTTAAAGCCGATGCGCCTTTCGTTGAAACGGACGGAACCACTTTGCGCTGGGATCCCCGCGACGTTACAAATCCTTTAATCGGCTCCGTTCACGATCCGATTTATCAGGGCGCGCAAAAACTTTTGGCGGAGAGCGGAGTACCTGAACCCAAGCCCGGCATGGTCACCGAAGCGCACGGCGGAATTTTGTTTATCGACGAAATAGGCGAAATGGATTTGATGTTGCAAAACAAATTGCTGAAGGTTTTGGAGGACAAGCGCGTATTTTTTGAATCGGCTTATTACGACCCGACCGACGAAAGAGTTCCGCCCTATATCAGAATGCTTTTTGAAAAAGGTGCGCCGGCGGATTTCGTCTTAATCGGAGCAACCACCAGAGAATCAAGTGCAATAAATCCGGCTCTGCGTTCCCGGTGTGCGGAAATTTATTTCGAGCCGCTCACCCCCGTGAACATTGTCGAAATAATTCAAAATGCCGCAAAAAAGTTAAACGTGGAGCTTGACGAAGGTATTGCCGAAACGATAAGCGAATACACCATCGAAGGTCGAAAGGCGATAAACATTCTTGCCGATGCTTACAGTTTGGCACTTGAACAAGCGGCAAATGAAGAAGGTGTCACACTTGACAAAAAAGTCGATTTGGTCAAGCGTCCGCCGATAAAAATCACAAAGCAAAATATTTATGAAGTCGCGCAGGTCAGTCGTCTTTTCCAGTATGTCACAAAAAAAGCGTCCTCGAAATCCGAAGTCGGTCACATTTTCGGCTTGGGAGTCAGCGGCTATCTCGGCTCGGTCATTGAAATTGAGGCGATAGTTTTTCCCGCATCGGAAAAAGGCAAAGGCACAATCCGATTTAACGAAACCGCCGGCTCAATGGCAAAGGATTCGGTTTTCAATGCCGCGTCCGTTTTGCGAAAAGTTACCGGCAAGGATATTCACGATTTCGACGTTCACATTAACGTAATCGGAGGCGGAAATATCGACGGTCCCAGCGCGGGTACCGCAATTTTGGCGGCACTTGTCAGTGCGGTCACCGGCAATAAAATTCGGCAGGACGTTGCGGTTACCGGCGAAATTTCTCTGCAGGGAAAAGTTCGCCCGGTCGGCGGTGTCTTTGAAAAGGCTTACGGCGCAAAACAGGCCGGAATAAAAACTCTCGTTATCCCGAAAGAAAATTCAAAAGACATTCCACGTTGGCATTTGGGATTAAACATTCACCCGGTGACGAGTGCGGAAGAGGCTTTCAAATGGATTTTTGTCGATGAAGTAAAATTTGTCGAAGAGCCGATCAAAGTCGAAGAAAAAAAGCCCAAGAAAAAATCTCCGGCAAAGAAAATTTCCAAAACCGCCGAAAAGGACGCGGTTTTTAAGGAAATTGAATCGACAACCGTTACTCCGGAAGAGCTTGAAATGTTGACCGGCAACATTGAGAAAAAATGAAAGTATTCCGAAAGAAAAACACGGGCGTTTCATAAAATTTTTTGATAAAAATGCTATACTCCCAAAGAAGGAGTGAATGAAATTTGTTCAACAACATTTCAAGAAATGCTCGACGTGAAGGGAAAAATTATCACGGCGGATGCCATGCACTGTCAGCACGAAACCTGTAAAAAAATAACGCGAAAAGGCGTTTTTTGAATGAAGATTATAGGCAATATCACATAAACCGTCCGTGATATTGTCTATAATCTGTTTCTGAAGGAAGCTATGCGAGAATTGGAAGGGAATGCGGAAAAATTTCTGTAAATAGAACCTTTCGCGAAAAAAGAATTACCGGACTAAACAGGCAAACGCCCTTCGAACATAATGGAGAGTTCGCCGAAA
>CAJOPK010000011.1 GCA_905236255.1 uncultured Selenomonadaceae bacterium
CATGAGCCCAAACCGTAACTTATGAGTGTTGACGGGCTGCGGCCGACCTTGTAATCAGCCATGCCGACTTTGATAAGGTCTGCCATATCACTCAACTCCTACCGCACTGATTAAAGTACCCAGAGATCCGGGATCGGGTACCAGGAAGAAATGTCCGTTAATTCCGTCATCTTCCGCCAAAAATTCCGTTTCGATAACCATTGCCCGATCGCCCATTTGTCCGAGCTGCACCAAAACAACATTAAGGATTGCGCCGGCCATGTCCATAGCCAGCGCGGGAATTGAAGGCAACATGGATATATGAGTAAAATTAAAGAACGCATTCAAATACGCGCCGGAAAGGATATTTCCGATTTCCATGAGCGCGGATTCGTCCATGAAATCCAATTTTTTCGTCGTACCGTGTTCCCTGCCCATCAAAGTATCGACGAGATAAAACGCGCTTTTTTGAGGCAGGAGGAAAAGAATGTTTCCCGGAGCCTTTCCGTAAACTCTCAAAAAAACTCCCACGACAATCGTATCCGGTCCGCCGACCAAATCCGGTACGGTTTCAATCGGCACAAGCGCGACTTTCGGAACATTCATGTCGATTCGTTTGTTTATTATCTGCGAAAGAGCCGTTGCGGAATTTCCCGCACCGACATTTCCAATTTCCCTTAATGCATCGAGTTGATTTGGAGTCAAATCGTATTCGTCTGTCATATCGGGGACACCTCCGTATTTTAATAAGGTTTTTGAGCCGTTACCGAAAATCAAGGCAACCCAACAATTTCTTCAAGATTCAACATAATGACAAGTCGTCCGTCGATATTGCCGATACCGCTCAAGAATTTTCCTATGTCTTTTTCGCTGACGGCTTTTTTCGGATCGACCAATTTTGTACGAATGGTCAAAACTTCGGTAACCGCATCAACCAGCATACCCACCGGAAGATCTCCGACCATAACCGTAACAATTCTGGTGTTGTCGGTGTAAGGAGTTTGCTCCAAACCGAGCCGCTTTTTCAAGTCTATGACCGGCAAAACGCTTCCGCGCAAATTTATAACGCCCTTGATATAACTTGCGGAAAAAGGAACACGCGTTATATCAACGAGGTTACGAATTTCCTGAACATGAAATATATTTACGCCGTATTCTTCGTCGCGAAGTTTAAACGCAACTACCTGAACACCTTCGTCAAGACCGACTTCTTCGCCGAGATCGTTGACCGCAACATCTTTTGCCATAAAATTTCAGCCTCCCGTTCTTTCAATTTTTGTCAAAATTATTGAAGCATTGTCGCAACGTCCAAAATCAACGCCACACGACCTTCGCCGAGTATCGTTGCACCGGAGAACATCTTCAATCCCATGAACAGGTTGCCCAATGTTTTTATAACAATTTCCTGCTGTCCGATAAGTTTGTCGACAACGATACCGGCTTTTGCTTCGCCCGCATGAACAACGACGACAAACAATTCTTCCGAATCTTTGACGTGCGGAACAAATAAAGTTTCTTCCATGCGAATTATCGGAATAATTTCGCCGCGAAGGACAATAACTTCTTTATTCTGAACAGTCTTAATGTCCGTCGGTTGAATGTTGATCGTGCTGTCAATCGAGCCGAGCGGAATTGCGTAAACTTCTTCCTGAACTTTGACAAGCATTGCCTGAATAATCGCCAAAGTAAGCGGCAATTTGATCTTGAAAACGGAACCTTCATTGACGTGAGTCTCAACGTCAACGTGACCGCTCAAGGATTCGATTTTGCTGCGGACAACGTCCATACCTACGCCGCGTCCGGAAATATCGCTGATTTTTTCCGCCGTCGAGAAACCGGGCAGGAAGATAATTCTGACCGCATCGGCATCGTCCATTTTGTCAACTTCGTCTTGACTGTAAAGCCCTTTTTCTACAGCCTTGCGACGAATTACATCGGCATCAATTCCTTTACCGTCGTCGGTAACCATGATAACAACGTTGTTGCCTTCGTGACGTGCGATAAGTCCGACTTCACCGACACGCGGCTTGCCTTTCGCTTCGCGTTCGTCCGGCATTTCGACACCGTGATCGAGCGAATTTCTGAGCAAGTGCATGATCGGATCGCCGATTTCGTCGATAACGGTACGATCGAGTTCCGTTTCCTCACCTTCGATTGTAAGGTTGATTTCTTTGTTGAGCTCTTTTGTAACATCGCGAACCATACGCGGGAAACGGTTAAATACCTGACTGACCGGAACCATGCGGACTTTCATGACTATATTCTGCAAATCGGTCGTTACGCGATCCATTTGCTCCAAAGTTTCGGTAAGTTCGGAAAGTCTGTGTGTTTGTCCGATCTGTTCGAGACGAACTTTGTTTATAACCAACTCACCCATCAAATTCATGAGTGTGTCGAGTTTTTCAATGTCAACACGGACCGACTGACCGGCGTGATTTTTCTTTGCCGATGCCGCCGCGCCGCCTTTGTCCGCACCTTTTGATGCCGGAGGTTTTGCCGCCGGAGCGGGTGCCGGAGTATTTGCGGGGGGAGCCGGTGCCGCCGGAGCGGGTGCCGGTGCGGTTGCGGGAGCCTGTGCCGCAGGAGCGGGTGCCGCCGCCGGAGGAGGTGCATTCAAGTCCATTACCGCAATTTCAACTTTTTCGACTTCGGAAATATTCATTATCGCTTCTTCGACCGCTTTTTCTTCCGCGGAGCTGACAAAAACGACTTCAAAGGAACGCTCAAATTTTTCCTGCTCCAAATCTTCCGCCGGCGGAATTGATTTTATTGCTTCACCGAGTTCGTCCAGAGCATTCATTACCATATAAGAACGTGCGGATTTCAAAAGGCAGGATTCCGCCAAAGTCACGGTAACGTGCAAAGCGCGCATTCCGTCCTTTTCGGCTTCTTTGATGACGGTCTTTTCGGTTTCCGTCAAATCCAAAATTGCTTCCGCAACCGCGCTGTTTGCGGGAGCCTGTGCTGCAGGTGCGGGAGCCGCCGCCGCTTGAGCCGGAGCGGGTGCCGCGCCGCCGGCTGCGGGGGGCGGAGTTCCTTTTGAGATCGAACTCAATTTTGCGACCAAGTCCGATACATCGATAAGGTCTTCCGGTTCGCCGTTTCCAACGTTGTCAATCATCTGTTCAAGCGAATCGACGCATTTAAACAGCGTATCGATAATATCTTCGCTTACCTTCAACTGTTCTTTGCGCAGAAGGTCGAGAACGTCTTCCATTTCGTGCGTCAATTCGGCGATTTTGTTGTATCCCATCGTCGCCGACATACCCTTAAGTGTATGAGCATTTCGGAAAATTTCGTTCAGTACGGATAAATCTTCTGCGTTATCTTCCAATCCCAGCAAGCCGTCATTCAGAGATTGCAAATGTTCATGCGACTCGTCAAGAAACATATCCATGTATTGATTGGTTTCCATTTATACTCCTCCTGTTGTTTTATGGTATCGTTTTATTTTAACGAAAACCGCTTTTTTCCGGCTTCCGGCTGTTTATGTTAAGGCGGGTAAATTTTTCAGCGTTGCACCGCTTCGACTATTGCTTCGGCGATTTTTCCGAGCGGGCGAACTTCGTCGGCAAGTCCCGCATCGACAACCGCTTTGGGCATCCCGTAGACCACGCAGGTCGGTTCGTCCTGTGCTATCGAATAACCGCCGCTTGCCTTGATTTTCTTCATGCCTTCGCAACCGTCGCAACCCATTCCGGTCATTATGACCGAAACAAGATCCCTGCCGAATTGCGCCACCGAATCAAACATTACGTTGACTGCGGGGCGGTGATTTCCGACGGGCGGCTCTTGGCTTAACAAAATTTTTCTGTTGCCGCCGGGAGCGGGTGCAACCCGCATATGATAATTTCCGGGAGCTATGTAAACTTGCCCGGCTTTTATGAGTTCGTCATTTTCGGCCTCTTTGACCGAAATTTCGCTTATCGAATCAAGGCGTTCGGCAAGCGATTTTGTAAATCCCGCCGGCATGTGTTGAACAATCACAACGCCGCAAGGCAGATTCCCGGGAAGTCGCGTTATTACGCTTTGAAGTGCCTGAGGACCGCCGGTTGAAGTTCCGATCGCCACAAGTTTTTTTCCGCCGCCGCCGATCGTCGCAGGTTTTGTAACGGGTTTCGGTGCGGGCGGTGCCGTTGCGGAAGGAACTTTGTTTATGACCGGTTTTTGTCCCAAGACAAGCCCGGTTCGACGTTTGACCTCTATGCGCTTCATTGCGGGAGGTCCGGAAGGTTCGGGCGGTTTTGGAGTAAACACGAGCGGTTTTGAAACTGCGGAAGACGGTCGGGTCTTTGTTACTTTTGCTCCCGCCGCTTCTCTGCATTTTTGCAGAAGTTCGTCTTCGATCGTGTCAATTTTGGAAATTGAGCCGCCGGCCTTGCTTATGAAATCGACCGCGCCGAGTGCCAATGCGCGAATTGTCGCGTCGGTACCTCTCTGCGTCAAACTGCTGAACATTATGACCGGCAGAGGACATTCTTCCATAATTATCGCGAGTGCGTCAAGACCGTTCATCACCGGCATCGTTATGTCAAGCGTCAAAACGTCCGGCTTGAGCTGCTTAACCTTATCAATAGTATCCTGCCCATTGATTGCTGTACCCGCAACTTCAAAGTCGCTCTGTTTGTTGAACATATCGGTCAGAATTTTTCGCATAAACGCCGAATCGTCAGCAATCAACACACGAATCATCCGCGTCACCCCTTTTACGATCGGCGAAAAATTTTTGCAAAATTTATCGACCTTTCACTGC
>CAJOPK010000012.1 GCA_905236255.1 uncultured Selenomonadaceae bacterium
GACAGATGCAGACGCAAAAACTGCGGCGGCAAAACTTTGGAGAAGTTATTCGACCGGAACGGATACGGCTTCCCAAAAAAATTATCAACCGCTTTTGACCTTCCCGATGAAAACCGTGACGCTTGATCCGTCAATCGTGACGAAAAAATACACCGGTACCGAAAAAACCACAAATATTTACAACTACATGACCGCCTACGAAACGGGGGACGGCGTAAAATTCTATGTTGACGACAACGGCGATATAATAGACCCGGCAAAATTTGAATTTGAAGGTGCTTCCGGCACGGAAAAAGGTTTTTATCAGAAGCCGATTAAATCCGATCAGTTCGGTTATAATTTCATAATAAAAGACACAAAGAATACGACGGAAACAATCAATAAATTTAATCCGAACGTAAACAATTTGGGGCTTTTGATTGAAGGCGATGCAACCAATACCGACGTAACAATAACGATAACTTTGGCGGGCGGCGAAAAAGATGAAGATTCCGGCGAAGTTACGACGGACGGCGATAATCCTTACAGCGTCAGTGAAAGTGACGGCAAAGATTTTTGGAAGAATTTGGAAATTACCGATATAACCTACACAAAACAAGATAACGGCACTTACAAGGCGACCGTCACGGTAAAGAAAAAGGACGGAACAACTTATTCATTCACCGAAAACACCGACGGCACATACACCGCAAAAATTGTAGATGAGAATGATGACGTAACGACCTATACGATAAAGGTTGAGCCGGGAACTTTCCACAGCGTCACCAACGTTGATTTGACCATCAAAGTAAATAACGGAACGACCGAGGACGGCGGAACAACGGTAACGCCTTCCGGCGGAAATCCTTACACAATCACAAGCAACAAGGAAGGATATACCGAACTTCCGGGCGGTTTGAAAATTGTGAGTGTTACTCCCGAACAACAGCCCGACGGTACTTACAAGGCGACTGTCAAGGTTGAAAAAGACGGAGCGACTTACGAGCTTGTTCAAAATACTGACGGCACATATTCCGCAAAAGTTCCGGATGACCACGGCAATTTTGTAAACTATACAATTACGGTTGATCCGGGCTTGATAAATACCATCACAAATGTTGCTTTGACCGTTGACGTGGCGGACGGTACGAGAAATGAAAATACCGGAAAAGTTACCGGCGCGACGGTTTCGGTTACCGACAATTCGACAAATACCGCAACCAATTTGCCTTCGGATTTGAAAGTCAACGTGAATTATGAACAACAGCCGGACGGCACTTACAAAGCAACTCCGGTCATTACGGACGAATCAACCGGAAAAGTCTACAACCTCAATCAAAATACGGACGGGACTTACACGGCACAAGTTACAAACTCCGCCGGAAATATCACAAATTATACAATCTCGGTTGATCCGGGTAAATTGACGACGATCACGGCGGTCGGCATTACAATTACGGTCGGCAACGGTGAAAGAAGTTCCGACGGTACGGTGACTTACAACGGTTATGAAGTTTCGACGGATGCTGAAGGAGATACTTTTGCGGAAAATTATTTGAATATTTCCGATGTAAAATCGAATAACCAAAATCAGACTTTTGTAACGATCGACGGAAAAGATGTTGCGGTTTCCGGAAATTGGACAAGCGGATTCACGGCGACTTTAACGGATTCGGCCGGAAATGTGAGAAATTATAAAATAACGATTGTTCCGGGCGCGGTAAATCCCTACAACGTAAGCAACACGATAACGATCAAAGCCGGCGACGGTACGGAAAGCGGCGACGGTACAATCACTTACGATAAACCCACAACCGAAGGCGGCGGCGATTTCACAAAGACACTTAAAATTACAACGGTATCGGACGGAAACGGCGGTACGACGGTCGTAATTCAAAAAGACGGCGTTACACTTACTCCGAATGAGGACGGAACTTATACGCAAGTTGTCACGACGGAAACCGGCGATACAATAACTTACACCATAAACATTGATCCGGGCATTATCAATCCTTATGTTCCGACAAATACAAATGTTTCGTTTACAATCAATGTCGGTGACGGCTCCGAAAATGCGGACGGTTCGATTACCGGCGGCGGTGTCACAATTCCGGACGGATTCCCGGAAGGATTGACGATAACCGATGTGACTTACACCAAAAACGATGACGGAAGTTACACGGCGACGGTAAAAGTTATCACTCCGGACGGCTCGACTTTGGACTTGGTACAAAATCCGGACGGGACTTATACCGCAGTTGACGAAAAATCAAACGGCGACACGATAACCTACACAATTACCATAGATCCCGGTTTGATTGCGGCTTATGTTGCTCCTTCCGCAGATCCCACACCGGAGCCGACGGTTGAGCCGGTAATTGATGAACCCGATCCGGAGCCGGTCATTGAAACGGATTCTTCCGGCAATACGACGACCACGATTAACATTAAAATCGGAGTCAGCGGCGGTACGGTCGATTCGGAAGGCAACCGCAGCGGTGACAGCAAAATTACGATTAAGGGCGATACTTACGACGCATTCGGCGGCGGGACTTTTGAAATTTCGGATATAATTTACACGACAAATTCCGACGGATCGATAACCGCAAATATCGTCGTAACAACTCCGGACGGCGCGGATTATGTTTTGACCCCGACTTCAAACGGTTATACGACGACAATTACAAACGACGGCGGCGATAAATACATCTACAATATCACCGTCAATCCGGGACTTTTCAATTATATCAATTCGGTTACCGATTACGACGTAAGAATTTCGGTACCGGACGGAACAACCGACGGTAACGGCAATTTCACTTTGAACGGCGACGGAACTTACACAATCACCGGACTTGATGAAAATTCTCCCATCGGCAACAGCTTGAAAATTTCGGATATTATTTACATTGACAACGGCGACGGAACTTACAGGGCAACGGTCACAATTCAGACCGGCAAAGGTTATACTTTGGTTGACAACGGCGACGGCTCCTATGTTGCAACGATAATTGATTCTCTCGGAAATATTTCAAACTATATAATCACGATTGATCCGGGCTTGATAAATTCGCTTATCAACGACAGCGTAATCAATAATGATGCGACAAACACAATCGACAACACCACCACAAATATTATCGAAAATGTGACGAACATTACCGACAACATTACGACCGATAATATTGCGCAGACAGTCAACGTCGATTTGAATGTTGATAACATTGCTCCTTCAACATCGACTTCAAGCGACAATTCAAGCAACAATTCAAATTCAAATAACGAAGATTATACGAATGAAAACGGGGACGAGGCAAGCGACAAATTCCAGAAAGGCGAATATATCGACCTTGACAGAGGAGAACATAATCTTGCTTCCGATGAAGAGGCGGATTCGGGATATACGGAAGAAAATATTTTCGCGGATAATCAGCAGAGTTTTGATACACGCGGCGAATTGGACGACGGAATAAATTTGAGCAGTGTTGATGAAAGTGAAACTCCGGGCGGCGGAAGTTTTGAATCTGCGGAATTGACGACCGACACCGGCGATACTTCCGGCGGTGAAACTTCTTCGACTTCGGAAAACACTTCTTCCGGAAACGAAACAACTTCCGAAAGTGAAAATTCTTCGGCAGGTGAAGAAACTTCCGGCAGTGACGAAAACACTTCGACCGATGAAAATTCGGCAGGTGAAGAAACTTCCGGCAGTGACGAAAACACTTCGACCGATGAAAATTCCGATGAAGATGAGGACGAAAATCAACCCGGCAATATGAACGGAAGAAACGGACGCGGCGGTAAAAATCCTCCTCCCGGACAAATGAGGAGAGGAGATAGACCCGTTCCTCCGCCTCCGGGACAAATGAATCGCGGAATGAATCCTCCGGGCAGATAACAACGAATAAAACCTCAAGTCTTTTGATGATGAAAACGATGATTTACGGTTTTTGACCGATCTGAAATCATTTCGTCAGATTTTTCCTTTCCGCTGAGTTTTCAGAGTTGCTTATAAACACGCCCGATGAAAAACCCCGCCATATTTTGACGGGGTTTTTCGATTGTCGGGAAAAAACTTATCCCGGAATTTTTTTATTTTCGGCAATCTTATTTTTTCGGAGCTTCAATCGCCGGAGTTTCTTCGGCTTTTTCTTCTTTTGAATTTTCAATCGGGAAAGTTATCACTTTCAAAGATTGCAAAGTCTGCCAAGCTTTGGGATCAAGCAATTCCGAATCACGCGGTTCGCTTTCGTTTCCGGTTTTGTACCATTTGCCGTCCGCATCTTTGAAATACATTTCAAATTCAAGACCGAAATGATCTTCGTCCAAACATTTCACGGTGAATTTTCCCGCGCTGTATTTCAAGCCTTTTTCCTCGTTTTTGGAAATAATTTCGTCAAGGCGCGGCGACGCGACTTCCGCGATTGTATCAAGTGTCATGTCGGGTTTGAGGAGATTTTTGAAAAAATCCTTGACCGTTTCCACAACCATTTCGACAGATTTTTTGTCCAATGCCATTTAAAACACCCCCGCCTTAAACCGTCAATTCAAGTTCTTTTTCGTAACGGGCGGTAACGTCGGTTTCTTTCTCGGAAAGACCGGCCTTTGCCCATTCGGGGACTTCCGATTCGTCAATTTCACGGACGGTGGTTTTTTCAACCCATTTGCCGTTTTCCTTGTAATAGAGTTTGTGAATGAGGCGCATGACATTGCCTTCGACCGTAGAGAAAAGTTTTGCGGCATAATCGACGATGCCGGTTTCCTTCAAAACGGTTTTGAGTTTCGGCAAAAATTCCTTCAGCCAGCCTTCGACTTCTTCCCAATTTGCGGCGATGAGAACGCCGCCGACGATGGCTCCCAAGCCCAAAAGTACGGGTATCATTTAAATCACTTCTCCTTTGAAAAATTAGATCGATTGCCGATTTTTAATTTATCCGGCACGGCTAATTTTTAAATAAAAATCCGCCCGTGTCAAGGTTTTTGTTCAATTAAATTTTTGTCAATCAAATCCAATCCCTCCATTTCATGACACCCGAAAAAAATATTTCCCGCAACAAAAAAATCCCGGCATCACAGGATTTTTTGAAACCGGAATTTTTTTATTTCAAAACGGTATCGTTTTTCGTATTGTTCTTCGCCGAACCGAAGATGCTTTAATTGAGTGTTCTGAACGGAGAAATTCTTGCACCCTTCAAAGAAAGTTCAACCGCAACTCCCTTTTTGTTAAGCTGATAAACCCAAACGCCGTTTGCAACAATCTTGGCGTTCGCAAAAGATCCGCCTTTCACCCCGTCGCTTGCCTGTGCGGTAGCTTCGGTTCCGAATTTTATGCTTCCGGAAATAAATCTTTCCCAAGCCTCTTTATTTTGAATGATAAACAACAAATCATATTCCTTCGCGCCAAGATTTATGCCGACGGTTACTTCTTTCATCTTCATATAAATTTTTTCTTCCGTTTCCTTGTTATAAGCAAGTCCGCGCCCGTGATCGTCGCCCCATAAACCCAATTTGACACTTGCACTGCTGATCGTGCAATAGCCGTAAGAATTTTCAACGGCATCCTTTGATTCCGGATATTTTGCATACATTCTGTCCAAAACTTCAACGGACATTTTGTCCAATTTTGCGCGAGTTGCGTCCGGCGATTTTTTTGCAAAAACAACCGTCGAAGTTGCGAGCAAACAGATTAACATCAAAGGAATCAAACGTGAAAAAATTTTTTTCATCCAAATCAACCTTCTTTCATAATTTTAAAATTTACCTGAACCACAAACTATCATATTTATTCGCGATTGTCTACCGATTTTGGGTTAAATCACGGGTTTTTCATAAAATTTATTGTACGTTGATTATTTTGTGAGTTTGCGGGATTACCCGCACATTGTTCAATTTTTTCAAAGCCGCCGCTTGAAAGTTCAAAATTTTTTGTGCCGGTGCCGACTTGATTTTTTCGACCGGAGTTACCGGCTGAATCACAAGCAAAATGTCGGGACTTACTTCAAAAATAAGATTTACGGCGGTCAAAAATTCTTCTTCCGTCGTTTCGGCGGATATTACGGTTTTGACGTAAAGGTCTTTATTTCTCGCACCTTCCAAAAATTTTTTGTGCCGGTCGAAAAGATTTTTCCCGACGATCTCCGGAAATTTTATATCCGCGCTGACAATATCGACAACCTCCGAAATTTTTTGAAATTCCTCAAACAAAGTTCCGTTCGTTTCCAAAAAAATTTTCGGCGCAATATCTTTCAAATTTTGTGCAACTTCAAATATAAAATCCGGATTTAAAAGAGGTTCGCCGCCGGTAAAACTTATCGAATGAGCCGGGACTTGCCGATTAAAATCTCTTATAATTTCTGCCGCAGTTTTTACATCGACGGGATTTTCAATTTGTCGGGAAATTCCGCTGCCGGCAAAAGTTTCCGCTTTGCAAAAATCCGGTCGTTCAAAATTTGTGTCGCAGTATCGGCAATTCAAGTTGCAACCGGTCGTGC
>CAJOPK010000013.1 GCA_905236255.1 uncultured Selenomonadaceae bacterium
ACGCCTTTCTTTTCGGCTTTTTCCAAAAGTTCTTTTGCAAGGTCAACTTTATCTTCTTCAAGCAAAGATTTTCCGACTTCATAGCCCTTTGCTTTGTCGAAAGTATGAGCCATTCCGCCGCCGATAATAATCGTATCGACTTTATCGATCATGTTGCTGATAACGCCGATTTTATCGGAAACTTTTGCGCCGCCGATAATGCCGACAAACGGATGCGCGGGATTTTCGAGAGTTTTGCCGATATAGTTGATTTCTTTTTCCATGAGGAAACCGGAAGCGGTTTCAAGGAAGTGGGTAATTCCGACGTTTGAAGCATGAGCGCGATGAGCCATACCGAATGCATCATTAACGGCGACATCGGCAAGTGAAGCGAGCTGTTTTGCAAATGCGGGATTATTTTTCTTTTCTTCTTTGTGATAACGAAGGTTTTCAAGCAAGAGAATTTCGCCCGGCTGAAGAGCTGCGGCAGCTTTTTCCGCAGGTTCGCCGATGCAATCCTCAGCCCATTTGACTTCTTTGCCGAGAATTTCGGAAAGTTTCTTTGCAATGGGTTTCGTCGAGAATTTGGGTTCGCGAGCTTCGGTCGGTCTGCCGAGATGGCAGCCGATAATTACCGCCGCGCCCTGTTCGAGCAGGTAATTGAGAGTGTCAAGCGTCGCGTCAATGCGTTTGGTGTTGGTGATGTTTTGGTTTTCATCCATCGGGACATTATAGTCGACGCGAAGGAAAACTTTTTTGCCTTTCAAGTTAATGTCTTTAATATTTTTCTTTTCCACTTAAAACTGCCTCCTCAAAAAACACTTCGGTTAAAAACGAATCGCGACCCGGCCCAACATTGACGAAGAGCCGGACCGCGAGAGTCTTCACTTGTTCAAATTTCGATCGAGACCAAACTCAACCGGTAAAAAATTTAATCAGCCGAGTTCAGCAAAGTATTTGATTGTACGAACCATCTGACTGGTGTAGCTGTTTTCGTTGTCATACCAGGAAACAACCTGAACGAGAGTGTTGCCGTCACCGGTATCGCTGGCCATGGTCTGGGTTGCATCGAAGAGTGAACCGAATTTCATGCCGATAATATCGCTCGAAACGATTTGTTCATCGGTGTAGCCGTAGGATTCGGTTACGGAAGCTTTCATCTTTGCGTTGATTTCGTCAACGGTGACTTTGCCTTCAACAACCGCGAAGAGAAGAGTGGTGGAACCTGTCGGGGTCGGTACACGCTGTGCCGCGCCGATGAGTTTGCCGTTGAGTTCCGGAATAACAAGACCGATAGCTTTCGCCGCACCGGTGGAGTTCGGAACGATGTTGCAAGCTGCCGCACGGGAACGACGGAGATCGCCTTTGCGTTGCGGACCGTCAAGAGGCATTTGATCGCCTGTGTAAGCGTGAATTGTTGCCATGATGCCGCTCTGAATCGGAGCAAGTTCGTTAAGAGCTTTTGCCATCGGAGCCAAGCAGTTGGTCGTGCAGGATGCCGCCGAAATAACGGTATCTTCTTTGGTCAATTTGGTGTGGTTGACGTTGTAAACGATTGTCGGGAGGTCGTTGCCCGCAGGAGCGGAAATAACGACTTTCTTCGCACCGGCTTTAAGGTGAGCGGACGCTTTTTCTTTGCTGGTGTAGAATCCCGTACATTCGAGAACGACATCAACGCCGTGTTTGCCCCAAGGAATTTCCGCCGCGTCTTTGACTGCATAGATGATGATTTCTTTGCCGTCAACAACGATTGAATTTTCTTTTGCCTCTACAGTGTGTTTGCCTTCGCCGACTCTGCCGCAGAAACCGCCCTGTGCGGTGTCATATTTGAGAAGGTGAGCAAGCATCTTCGGGCTGGTGAGGTCGTTTATTGCAACGACTTCATAACCTTCAGCATCAAACATTTGACGGAATGCGAGGCGACCGATACGACCGAAACCATTGATAGCAACTTTAACAGCCATTAAAAATACCTCCCTATATCATTAAAAAACAATTAAAAATTTGACGATTAAGTCTGCCGTTATACTACAACAAGGAATTTTAATTGTCAATAAAATTTTCGGAACATTTGCAAATTTCATTTTCCTTTCAGCTTATATCCGGTTTGCGTCTTTGCTTGAAATTTTCAGTTTCTAATATAATTTTTTCAGTTCGGTTCCGGTGTAATAATGAGCCAAAATTTCCTTGTAAGTCTTTCCGGCTTTTGCAAAATCGTTTGCACCGTATTGCGACATTCCGACTCCGTGACCCGAGCCGAAACCTTCAAAGACAATTTCGCCTTTTTCAAATTTCATGTCGAAAAGCGTACCGGGCAGGGAAAATTTTGAACGAAGGTCGATTCCGGAAATTTTTACCGTCTTTTTTTTGCCGACGATTTGAGCGAATTTCACACGCCCGGATGCCGTCCTGTCCGCCGCAGATTTTCCGATCTCCAACTTACTCAATTTCACGGATTTTATTTCATCGACTCCGATTTTCTTCGCAAATTCTGTCGCGGGAAAATTTTTTGTCCAGGCGTTTGTCTTTGTTTTGAGTTCGGGGACGGCTTTGAGATACGGCAGGTGAGTCCCCCAAACATCAACGACATTTTCCGTCATTCCTCCGCTGTCGGTATGAAAATTTGTATCGGCAATTTTTCCGGCGAAAAATATGACTTCGCCGCGAGTTTCCGAAATTGCCTTGTCTGTGGTCGAATTTGAAACCGCACCTTCATAAGTTTGACAATGCGTATTTTTGCATAAATCGAAACCTTCGGACGCATGACGCTTGCGATTTTTTAAAGTAAAAGTCCGGGCGGCGACGGCTTGAGCCTTCAGAGCCTCAATTTCAAATGTCGGAATCATTTCTTCCGGGACAACGCCGCGTAAATATTCCTCGACCGGAGCAAGGTTTATTATCGTCAAAGTGCCGGTTGTTTTGTTGACGCGAACGCCGCCGAAATATTTTTTCCCGTTTATCGTCGTCTGCAAATCTTTGAGCGGAATTTTTTCTCCGCGAATTTCCACCGAGTCGGGTTTCATCGCCGCGAAATCAACGGCAAAATTTTTTCCCGCCGGAATTTTTTTTATGGTCTTTTGAGTTTTTGCGTCAACCATTATTCCGGGAGCGGAAAGTTGAAGATTGACGGCGGTAACGCCGCTTAAAATTCCTATGCGAATTTCCGGCTGCCACACGGATTTTTTTGTAACTTTTTTTTCGGCGTTCTTTTCAACTTTTTTGTCCGGAGATTTTTTTTCGGCAGAAAATCCCGGAGTCGGAACCGCAGACACAAAAAAAATTGCCGCCGCGAACGACGCAAAAAATTTTTTAAACATTTAAAATTACCACCTTCAAACCAATCTTGCAATTATGCCGTTTTTCGGCAACGTCGAATCTCCATTGACTTTTGACTTTTCGAGAAAACCGCCTTTGCAATCTTGTCAACTTCTTTTAACCACACAAATTATTCTTTGTATTTTGCGGGAGTCATACAAATTTTATTTTCCAATCTGTCCGGAAACATACGACTTTGACACTCCCCCCGCAATTTAATTATAACTTTTACTTTGCCTTTGTCAACCAAAAGGCGATTCGCCACACCACTTACGGAACCGGGGGATTTCTCGCCAATTTTTGGTTAAAAGGCAGAATTTGGTTGCAGGAAAAATTTTCTCTTGCCGGAATAGCAAGAAGTACGACAATTTAAAATTTTGGGAGCGAAGTTTATGAACATTAAAGACGAATTGCACGGATTCCGGCTTGAAAAAATTCAAGAAGTCCCGGAAGTAAACGCAAAAACTTATGAATTTGAACACGTCAAAACCGGTGCGAAACTTTTTTACGTCGCCGCCGACGACGACAACAAAGTCTTTTATATTGCATTCCGCACTCCTCCGAAAGACGATACCGGAGTCGCTCACATTGTTGAACATTCGACTTTGTGCGGCTCGCGGAAATATCCGCTGAAAGAGCCGTTTGTCGAATTGGTCAAAGGATCGCTGAATACTTTTTTAAACGCGATGACTTACCCGGATAAAACCGTCTACCCGGTTGCAAGCCGAAACGCGAAGGATTTTAGAAATTTGCAGGACGTTTACCTTGACGCGGTTTTTTATCCCGCCATGAAGAATACTCCGGAAATTTTGATGCAGGAAGGTTGGCATTATGAAATTGAAAACTCGGACGAGCCTTTAAAGTACAGCGGCGTTGTTTACAATGAAATGAAAGGTGCTTTGTCCTCGCCCGACGATATTTTGGGAAGTAAGTCACTGCACGAAATTTTTCCGGACAACTGCTATTCCTTTGAGAGCGGAGGAGATCCGGAGAAAATTCCCGATTTGACACAGAAAGATTTTATCGACTTCCACGCGAAATATTATCACCCGTCAAATTCTTATATTTATCTGTACGGCGATGTGGATATTGACGAACAGCTTAAATATCTTGACGGCGAATATCTTTCCGCCTTCGATAAAATTTCGCCGGACTCCGAAATTTCCGCACAGAAAAAATTTGCCGAAATGAAATGCGTCGAAAATTTTTATCCGATAGGCGAAGAGGAACCGGAAAACGACAAGACTTTCCATTCTCTGAACATTTTGACCGGCGACGTTCTCGACTCGAAAACTCTGCTCGGCTTGGAAATTTTAAATCACGCTCTCTTTGTAAGTTCCGCCGCTCCGGTCAAAAAGGCGATAATCGATTCCGGCTTGGGCAAAGATGTCGATTCCGGGCTTGAGGAAGATTTGCGGCAACCGCTTTTCAGTGTAACCTTGACCGGCTCCGAAAAAGATCGCGGCGAAAAATTTTACAATTTGGTAATTTCGGAGCTTGAAAAACTTGTCGAAAACGGCATTGACAAAACTCTTTTGCAAGCGTCGATAAATTTGACGGAGTTCCGGGTTCGCGAAAATGATTTCGGATTTGCCCCGAAAGGTCTTATTTACGGTTTGAGAAGTTTGAGAAATTGGGTTTACGGCGGCGATCCGGCAACGCCTTTGAGATATGAGGAAGATTTTGCCGCGATTAAAGCCGGATTGAACGAAAATTATTTTGAAAATCTTATCCGCGAACAATTTTTAAACAATACTCATAAAGTTTTATTCACGCTTGCACCGAGTAAAACTGTCGGAAAAGAGCGGGAAGAATTACAGACAAAAAAACTTGCCGAAATAAAGGCGAAGATGTCGCCGGAAGAAATTTCAAAAGTCATTGAAGATACGAAAAAATTGAAACTTCGTCAGCAAAGCCCGGAAACTCCGGAGGCATTGGAAACGATTCCGCTGCTCAAACTTTCCGACATTCGCAAAACGCCGGAAAATTTGCCGCTTAAATTCCGGGACATTGACGGCACGAGAATTTTGGACAGTTGCGTTGACACCAACGGGATAATTTACCTTATCTTTATGTTCGACGCAAGCAAGGTGCCGCAGAATAAAATTTTCCACGCTCATTTGTTAAATATTCTCTTGGGCAGCGTTGACACGAAAAAACATTCTTATGAAGATTTGACGAATTTGAAAAATTTGAATATCGGCGATATTTCAAGTGCACTCATGGCAGAAACGAAAAAAGATGAGCCGGATTCCTTTATCCCGCTCTTCAGAGTCTATGTGAAGGCGTTGGAGACAAAACTTCCGGAACTCGGCGAAATTTTGAGCGAAATTTTCACGGAGACGATTTTCACAAACAAAAAGCGTATTCGCGAACTTATAGAACAAACGCAAATCGGTATGGAACTTAACCTGCAAAATATGGCTCCGTCAATCGTTGCCGGACGACTTGCCGCATATCAAAGGCTTGCCGGAGCTTACAATTACGAAGGATTTTTACCGTTCAACGAATTTTTGAAGGATCTGCTCAAAGACTTCGACGCGAAATTTGATAAACTTGCCGCAGATTTGCGGGACGTAATGACCCGCCTTGTAAATCGTAACGGGCTGACAATAAGTGTCACCGCACCGGACGAACTTTACAAAAAATTCCTTCCCCACCTCTCC
>CAJOPK010000014.1 GCA_905236255.1 uncultured Selenomonadaceae bacterium
AAAAAATTTCAAGCGACCAATTCATAGCCGGCATCTGAAATCACTTTCGCAAAATCTGCGGAAGAAATTTCTTTTGTTGAAGTGACTTCGGCGGATTTGTCTTCCAAACTCACTTCAACTTCCGTTACGCCGTCCATTTTTGCAAGTGCATCGTGAACGTGTTTTTGACAATGTTGACACATCATACCCTCGATTTTCAAAGTTGTTTTCATAACTGTTTCCTCCTCAAAAATTTTTTCGTTTATTGTCAAGTCTTCGACCGTGACTTCAACATTTTTTGACAAAGTTTCCGGCGAAATTTCCGGGCGTTCGACTTTGAAAAATTTCAGTCGCAGTGCATTCAATACCACACAGACACTTGACAAACTCATTGCCGCCGCACCGATCATCGGCGAAAGTTTTATTCCGAAAGCCGGGTAAAAAATTCCGGCGGCAAGCGGTATGCAAATTATGTTGTAGAAGAATGCCCAAAATAAATTTTCCTTTATGTTGCGAATGACAGCCCGACTCAATTTTATTGCGGCAACCGCGTCGTTTAAATCATTTTTGACCAAAACCGCGTCCGCACTTTCAATCGCAACGTCCGTGCCGGCACCGATCGCAATTCCCAAATCTGCCGCAACCAACGCCGGCGCATCATTTATTCCGTCGCCGATCATGGCGACCTTGTGACCGGATTTTTTCAAATTTTCAATTTCCGCCGCTTTATTTTCCGGCAGAACTCCGGCAACGACCTTTTCAATTTTCAAACGATCCGCCGCCGCCTTTGCCGTTTTGAAATTATCCCCCGTCAACATTACAACGTCAAGCCCCAAATTTTTAAATTCCCGAACTGCCGCACCCGAAGTTTTTTTCTCGACATCGGCGGCTGCAATTATTCCGATTAAACTTTTGTCCCGCGCAAAAATTACGGGAGTTTTTCCGGATTCGGCAAGTTTTTGAATTTTTTCTTGAACCGCTGACAAATCCGCTCCGATTTCAGCCAAAAATTTTTCGTTGCCGCCGAAATACTTTTTCCCGTCAATTTCGGCCAGAATACCCTTGCCGAAAACCGCTTTAAAATTTTTCGGTTCAACCGGCAAAATATTTTTTTCCGCCGCATAATTCAAAATTGACTTTGCAAGCGGGTGTTCGCTTTTGCTTTCAAGTCCGGCGGCAATTTGCAAAAGTTCTTTTTCCGAAATGTTTACGGTTAAAATATCCGTGACGAAAGGCTTTCCTTCCGTCAAAGTCCCGGTCTTGTCGGTGACAATCGTATCAATTTCGTGAGCCTTTTCCAATGCCTCGCCGGATTTAATCAAAATTCCGTTTTCGGCACCTTTGCCGGTACCGACCATAATTGCAACCGGAGTGGCAAGTCCCAAAGCACACGGGCAACTTATGACCAAAACGGATATTGCGATCGAAAAGGCAAATTCGATTCCGGCACCGTTTGCCAGCCAAAAACCGCCGGCGGCAAGCGAAATAAAAATTACAACCGGCACAAAAATCCCTGCAATTTTGTCGGCAGTTTTGGCAATCGGAGCCTTGCTTGCACTTGCCTCCTCAACCAGCGAAATAATTTTGCTTATCGTCGTATCTTCACCGACTTTTTCCGCCCGAAATTTTATGAAACCGCTGCCGTTAATCGTCCCGCCGGTAACTTTGTTGCCCGGACTCTTTTCGACCGGAATACTTTCGCCGGTTATCGCCGATTCGTCAACGCTTGTCATTCCGTCAATTACTGTTCCGTCCGCCGCAAAACTCTCTCCGGGTCTTACGACTATTTCGTCGCCGGGTACGAGTTCATCGATCGGCAAATTTATTTCTTCGCCGTCCCTGATTACGTTTGCCGTTTTCGGCGCAAGATTTACAAGTTTTTCGACGGCGGTACTTGTTTTTGATTTTGCACGAGCCTCAAGAAATTTTCCGACCGTTATCAAGGTTACAATCATGCCGGCGGATTCAAAATACAAATTTCCGGCGTATTCTTCGACGAGTGCAAAATTTCCGTGTCCCAATCCCCTGCCGATTTCAAACAGCGAAAAAGCTCCGAAAACCGCTGCCGCCATCGATCCCGTCCCGACAAGGCTGTCCATATTCGGCGCGCCGGCAAAAAGATTTTTAAATCCGTTCACATAGTATTTTCTGTTCAGATACATTATCGGCAGAATCAGCAGAAATTGTGCAAATGCAAAAGTTACGGCGTTTTCCGTCCCGTCGAAAATTTCCCGGACAAAATTCGGCACCGGGAAGGGCAACATATTATGCATTGCAACATAAATCGTCGGCAGAAGAAAAATTATCGAGCCGACGAGCCGGATTTTCATTTCGGAAATTTCTTTGTCAATCGTCCTTTCCGGCAAAGGATTTTTCGCGACGGATTTTTTTTGAGGAGAATTTTTAAGCGATGCGCCGTAACCGGCATTGATTACGGCATCAATAATTTCCGCGCCTGAAAATTTTGTATCGTCATATTTTACCTGCATTGAATTTGTCAGAAGATTTACCGAAACATTTTCTTCCCCCAAAATTTTTGCGACCGCTTTTTCCACACGGGCGGAACAGGCGGAACAACTCATTCCGGTTATATCGTAAGTTTCTTTTGTCAAAAAATCACCTTCACGACACAAAAATCTTTAAATCCCGCAAATTGTAATAATTATCAATAATTCTGTCAAATTGAAAAGTTTCGGCTTGAAACCAAAAAAATTTTACATATCCCGGCTTGTCGAAAAATATTCGATGAGCCGGTTTTTTACTTTTTCCGCAATCGGCGTAAAAACCCCGTGCTTTTTCCAAATAATGTGCATTGTCGAAACTTGCACCGGAGAGAGAGGAACAAATTTTAATTCGCTGTCCTTTCCGGTATCGACAATTTTTTCATAACCGAGCAGACAGCCGAAATTTTCGCGAGCCATAATCGACGCATTGAACATCATGTCATAAGTTGCGACAATGCGTAACTTTTCGCGAAAATCTCCCAAAAATTTCAAAAGTTCTTCATTTAAACCCTGACGCGAGCAAATGAGCGGAATTTTTATCAAATCCTCCCGAAAAATTTCTTCTTTTTCGGCAAGCGGATTGTCCCGGCGAATTATAAGCCCCCAACGATTTTCTGTAGGAATCGTGACGAAATCATATTTTGAAAGATTTATGTTGCCGTGTGCAATTATGGCAAAATCCAAAATTCCGCGATCCAATTTGTCCGTGGTCGAATCGCTGTCACTGCTGTAAAGATGAAATCTGAGGCGCGGATAAATTTTTTTGAGTTCGTCCGCCGCCCGGACAAAAAATTTGAAACCGTCAGCCTCCGCGCAGCCGATATGAATATCACCGCCGCTTATTTCGTCCATGGTTTTAAATTCTTCCGCAGTTTTTTCCGCAATATTCAAAATTTCCGTTGCCCGTTCTTTCAAAAAAATTCCTTCGTCGGTCAATTCTATTCCGGCACTTTTGCGCCGAAAAAGTTTTTTTCCGAGTTCTTTTTCAAGTTCCGAAATTTGTTTTGAAAGCGTCGGTTGAGATACGTGCAAATTTTCTGCCGCCCGCGTAAAGTTCCCGGTTTCGGCAATTTCCGAGAAATATTTCAAAGTGCGAATTTCCATCAACATCACCCCCGAAAGAATTATATCATGTGTTATTCCGAAAACGAATAACGCGAAATAAATTTTAAGTATTGGACATTTTGTCCGTCAACCGGTAAATTTTCAAGCAACGGGAGATGATTGAAATGCAAAACAAAAATTTGATGATATTTATTCTGACGATCGGAGTATTCGGAATTTTGAATACGGAAATGGGTTTTATCGGAATACTTCCTTATATTGCGGAACGCTATGAAGTGACCGTCGTACACGCCGGACTTTTGATAAGTCTTTTCGCTTTGGGGGTTGCCCTTGCCGGTCCGACAATGCCGTTGATTTTTTCCCGGTTCAATCGAAAATATGTAATGCTTTTGGTTTTGGGAATTTTCACCGTTTGCAACACGATTTCAATTTTTGCAACGGATTTTAACCTGCTTTTGGCAGTCAGAGTTTTGCCGGCACTTTTCCACCCGGTTTACTGTTCAATGGCATTCACCGTTGCCGCGATGATCGCCGGAAAAGAACTTGCCCCGAAAGCCGTTGCAAAAATAAATATCGGAGTTTCCGCCGGCATGGTTGTCGGTGTGCCGATAAGCAATTTTTTGGCGGAACAAATTTCTTTGCAGGCTTCCATGACATTTTTTGCGGCGGTGACTTTTGCGGTCTTGATTGCAACAATTTTCCTCGTCCCCTCAATGCCGGTCAAAGAGGTAATGACTTACGGCAGTCAGCTGAATGTCTTGAAAAAGCCGGTACTTTGGGCATCGATAATCGCCGTAATTTTC
>CAJOPK010000015.1 GCA_905236255.1 uncultured Selenomonadaceae bacterium
CGAAGAATCGGAAAGACTTGACCGGTATTTAAAAAGATTGGAAAAAATGTACTCAATTTGAAATTCACAATAAAAAATTTCGGACGACGTAAAATCTTGTTCGCCCGAAATTTTTATTTTTGGTGACTGTATTTCCGTTTACCAAGTTATTCGCAGGTAATACTTATATCCGGAATGTCCTCCGGTTCTTCTGTCAAACCCGACGCCGATCCTTGCCGCATTGACCTTGTAGCCGTATCCTTCAATGACCTGCTTGACGCGATACAAAAGCGTATTCCTGTGTGTGTATTCAAAATAATCGGATTCGGAAATTTCAATCTGAACGTGGCGATCTCCTCTTTGTGCCGCCCGTTCTATAACTTCGCTGAATTTATTGTCAACGTAATCGTGCAAATAATCCGACGTTACACTCTGCAATTCATTCGCCTTACGCATCGTAAATCTTTCCTTCAAAAAATCGTATCAAATCCCGCTTTATCGTCAAAACCGTAACCGGGATACATTTTAACCGAGCGAAAAATTTTTTGCAACATTTGAAAAAAAGAGATTGACGAAAATTTTTTCGCCAATCCCTTTTTTTATGAAGTTCAATTTTATTTTTACATATAATCGATCGAGGAGCGTTGACGTTCCTGTTTCATGAATCCGAGTTTCTTTGCAACCCATTCCGTTACGACGAACAGAACCGGAATTACTATTACACCCAAAATCGTGGCAAAGAACATTCCTCCGACAACCGCAACCCCCATGCCGTTACGAGCGGCAGATCCCGCGCCGGTTGCCACAGCCAAGGGCAAGCAACCGATTATAAACGCAAAGGAAGTCATCAAAATCGGGCGCAAGCGCAAACCCGCCGCCTCACAAGCCGCCTGATTTACGTCCATGCCTCTGTCAACGCGGACTTTTGCAAATTCGACAATCAGAATCGCATTTTTCGCAGCCAGACCGATTATCATAATGATACCGATCTGCATATAAACGCTGTCCTGAAGTCCGGCATTGTGATGCCCCATCATGTCCTCAATTATACTCAGCCAATATTCCGAAAATACCGCGCCGAATATTCCCGTCGGAACGGTAAGCAGGACCGAGAAAGGTACGCTCCAACTTTCATAAAGTGCGGCAAGACACAGGAATACAAACACCAGCGACAATGCCAAAATTTGACCGGTTGAACTTGCGGATTTTTTCTCTTCGCGACTTTGACCCGACCATTCGATATTAAATCCGGTACCGGCTTCAGCCTTTGCAACTTCTTCAATCGCAATCAACGCCTGACCGGAACTGTAACCCGGAGCCGCGTTTCCCTGAATCGTTACGGCACGAGCCGCATTAAATCTTGAAATTTGCGTCGGGCCGGTACTTCTGTGCGGAGTGATTAAAGTATCAAGCGGAATAAGTTGATCGTCCGAACCTTTGACAAAAACAAATTTTGCCGATTCGGCTTCACCCCTGTAGAGAATATCCGACTGCAGCATAACTTTGTAAGTGCGCCCGAATTGGTTGAAGTCGTTGACCTGCATTCCGCCGAAATTGACCTGCAAAGCATTGAAAACATCATCCAACGCAACGCCGAGATTTTTAATTTTCTCTCTGTCAATGTCGTATTCGATTGTCGGTGAGGTTATGCTGTAAGTGGTGCGAACGCCTTGAAGTTCCGGGCGTTGATTTGCCGCCGCAACTATTCTGCCGGTAATTTCGTTTAACTCAACATCGGTATGACCGGACATATCCTGCAACTGCATGGAGAAACCGCCGACACTGCCCAAGCCCGGAAGTGCGGGCGGGTTAAATGCAATTACGCGCGCTTCCGGCGTAACTCTTGCGCCGAGTTCAAACATCTTTGCTATGCCGGCATTGACGGAAGAACTTTCATCTCTCTTGTCCCAAGTTTCAAGTCCGCAGACAACCAAAGCCGCGCCGGGTTTTGCACCGAAAGAAAGAATGTCAAAACCGGTGACGGTCATGCAGGATCTCAAACCGGGCATTTCCTTCATTACGGCGGCTCCGAGTTTGTCAACCGTTTCAACCGTATGATTCATTGAAGTTCCTTCCGGCAAACTTACCGAAGTCATGAAATACCCCTGATCTTCTTCCGGCACGAATGTGGAAGGCAATTTCATATAGAAGAATACCATCAGACCGCTGACTATTACCAACAGCAGGAAAGAATATCTTGCAAAGTCGATAAACGAGGCAACAATCCAAACGTACAGATTTTTTGTCAATTCAAATTTTTCATTGAACCATGCAAAAAATCTGTCAAAGATATGCAAGCCGGTCGATTCGCCGGACGCGTGCGGTTTTAAAATCATCGCGCAAAGTGCCGGCGTCAAAGTCAACGCGACAAATGCGGAAAGTGCCATTGAAATTGCGATCGTCAAGGCGAATTGTTTATACAAAACGCCGGTCATTCCGCCCAAAAATGCAACCGGAACAAAAACCGCCGCCAAGACAAACGCTATCGCGACAACCGGTCCCTGAACTTCGTCCATGGCGCGCTCCGTTGCGTCAACCGGTGTCAATCCTTCTTCCATGTGCTTTTCGACGTTTTCTATAACGACTATTGCGTCATCGACGACCAAGCCTATTGCCAAAACCATTGCAAAGAGCGTCAAAGTGTTTATCGAAAAGTTCAAAACTATAAACGCCGCAAAAGTTCCGATAAGGGATACCGGGACGGCAAGCAACGGAATCAATGTTGCGCGCCAACTCTGCAAAAATACGAATATTACCAAAACGACCAACAGCAACGCCTCAATGAAAGTTTCGGAAACTTCATGAATTGAGGCGCGAATGTAATCCGTGCTGTCAAAAATCTGCTCAAAATAAAGTCCGGGCGGCAGATTCGGGCGTTGACGCTCCAAAATATCCTGAACCGATTTAACCGTTGTCATTGCGTTTGCATCGCTCGTAAGCTGAATACCGAAACCGACGGCCGGATAACCGTTGTATTTTGCAACGATATTGCTGGATTTTTCGCCGGTCACAACGCGCGCAACGTCTTTAACTCTGACAAAAGTGCTGTCGCCGTTCGTCTTTAAAATAATATTTCCAAATTCTTCCGGAGTAGTGAGTCGTCCCTGAACTTTGCCGGTATACTGTTTTTCCTGTCCCTGAGCGACCGGCATGGATCCGATGTTACCCGCCGCCGCCTGAACATTTTGTTCGCGCAGGGCGGAAATGACATCATTTATCGTAAGGTTGACCGCCGCCAATTTATCCGGATTGAGCCAAATTCTCATGGAATAATCGGAACCGAAAATTTGAACGTCGCCGACACCGTTGACGCGCTTAATTTCGTCCATCAGATAAATATCGGCGTAATTCTTCATAAATGCGCGATCGTATCTTCCGTCCGGAGAATACATTGAAATCATGAGTGCCATTTCATTGGATGCTTTTTTTGTGGTAACGCCCTGAGTTTGAACATCGGAAGGCAAACTTGCATTTGCAATGGCGACGTTGTTTTGAACTTTAACCGAGTCCATATCGCCGTCCGTTCCCACTTCAAAGACAACGCTCAAACTGTAACGCCCGGTATCGTCGGAGTTTGAACTCATATAATCCATTCCCTGCGTACCGTTGACCTGTTGCTCTATAACCTGCGCGACCGTTTCGTTGACGACCTGCGCGTTTGCGCCGGTGTAAGTCGTACTGACTGAAATTGTCGGCGGCGAAATTTGCGGATATTGCGCTATCGGAAGTTGCAAAGCCGACAAAATTCCGATAAGGACAATCATTAAAGCAATAACTATTGCAAAAACGGGTCGGTGAATAAAAAACTTTGCCACTAAAGCCGACCTCCTTACTTCGCTCCGGAATCGGTGTTAAACTTGCTCGTAACGTTCGTAAGAGTAAAGCCCATTTCGCCGGCGGTGACTTTCTTTACATCCATTTCCAAGCCTTCGCGCAGATTGGTCAAGCCTTCGACGACAACGACATCTTTTGCGTCAAGTCCGGAATTTACGACATAATAGCTGCCTATTTGTTCGCCGAGTTCGACGTTTTTGGCAACGGATTTGTTGTCTTCGCCGACGGTCATTACAAATGCTTTACCCAAAAGCTGTTGAACGGCACGCTGGGGAACCAAAATCGCATTGGGAATTGTTTCTCCGGCAAGTTTTACGCGGGCAAACATTCCCGGCAGAAGTATTCCTTCCGGATTCGGGAAAATCGCCTTGACCGTCAAAGAGCCGCTGTTGTTTGCAAGTTCCCTGTCCGTTTCGACAATTTTTCCGACAAGCGGATACTCTTTTCCGTCGGCAAGGGTAATGGTAACGTCAACGACGTTTCCGCTTTGTTGATTCACCTGCCGATTTACGAATTTCAGATAATCGGATTCACTCAAAGAAAATTGCGCGTAAATCGGATCGGGTGAACCGATCGTGACAAGCGTCGTATTTCCGGCGGTTACGAAAGTTCCGACCGCAACGTCATCAACACCGAGCTTGCCGGACATCGGAGCGAAAATCAAAGTATCGTCGAGATTTTCGCGTGCGGTTTTCAAAGTTGCCGCCTGAGCCGCCGCCGCCGCCTCATAAGATCTGACGGTTGCCGCCTGAGTCGTTACGACCTGTTCCGCAATTGCTTCTTCTTCCAAAAGTTTTTCGTCGCGCATCAGGTCGATTTTCGCATTGTTCAAATTTGCTTCGGCTTGCGCCAAATTTGCCTGCGCCTGAAGTACGGCCGATTCATATTGACGCGAGTCGATTCTGTACAAAATTTGTCCGGCTTGCACGAATTGACCGCCCGTCACAAATTTTTCGATGACGTTTCCGTTGACTTTTGATTGAACTTTTACCGTATCCAATCCGACAAGTTGCCCCGCATATTCGCCGGTCAAAGGCGTATCGCGTTGAACCACTTGCATTGCTTTTACCTGTATCTTCGTCGGTTGAGCGGCTTTTTGCTCATCTTTGCCGCAACCGCCGAAAATTATCGAACTTACGGCCACCGCGACCGCCGCCGCCGTTAATTTCGTTTTCTTGGCAAAAAACACAACTACTCCCCCTTTTCAGTTTTAGACATGTGAACGAATTTTATGTGTTTGTAATTTACTTGTCAACTTAAAAATATGTCGCAAAAAAAAAGCCGAACTCTTTTCGCGAAAACTAATCGGAGATTCCGGCGGATTTTTTTAGATCTTTACAGGCCTCGTAATTCATTTTTAAAAATTCTGCTTCCGTGTAAATACCGGAAAAATATTTTTCGTAAGCTGCGGCAACATTGCAAATTGTCGGGCGGATCGAATATATTTTGCAAAGATTTGTTTCAAGATCCAAATATTTGCAACTTCCGTCCGGCAACCGATAATCTTCCAAAAGCGGAACTTTTCCGATATTTTTGCAACAAAGACCGCAGGCATTACATCTGAAATTCATCTAATCGCGGCGCGGATACTCCGCCCTCTATAGGTCGGGGAGGAAGCGCCGCCTTTCTCTCCTTTCTATCTTGACTATCAATAAAAAATCAATTAAAC
>CAJOPK010000016.1 GCA_905236255.1 uncultured Selenomonadaceae bacterium
ATAATTTTCGTTTTCCGGAATACCCAAAGATTTTTTGTGTTCCGGAAGCCATTCGCCGGAATCCGGAGTCATCATGAAAATTTTGTCCTCAAAATCAATCTTTTCAAGCTCCTCAATTTTCCCGACACAAAGAGTATCCGCATCAATATACAAAAGTTTTTTGACTTTCGGATAAAGCAATTTTGCAATCAAAATTCTGTAGTAAGTTGCAACGTTGTAATTTTTTCCGACGTGAAAATTTTTGAATACGTCGGAGGCGACATAATAAAAATTCAGCCTGAAATTTTTGTAAATCGAAACAAACTCTTTCAAGCGTTTTATATCCTTTTCAAAAATCGAGTTCAAAAAAATATGAACATCAAAATTTCTGTCCGGATTGTTTTTGGACAGTGAAGACATCATTATTCCCATCGGCGGCACAAAATTTTTGTCCACGCCGAAAGCAACGGAAAAAATATTTTCCTTCCCGGATAAATCTCCCCAAGATTCGCGTCTTTCGATAAAATCCTCAAAGTTCACAATCCTTCAGTCTCCAAATCTATTTTTTCTTCGGCTTCGGAATATACCCATTTTTTCCCGTCGTCACTCAAGCCGAACCGGTGAATTTTATTTTTGTTGCCGGAAAATTTGTATTTTATCTTTTCACTCAAAATTACCGTCAGCTTGGATTTATCGTCACCGAGTTTAAAACTTATCAAATTAACTCCGTAAGGATTGACGATATTTTTTATTGTTACATTTGCCTTTGCCGGGACTTTGTAAATTACATCGGGAGCCGGCGCAAAATTTTCCACGATCGTTGCCTTGCCTTCCTCAACGTCGTCATCGTAATCCGCTTTGTTCAATCTCAATTCTTTTTCGATTTTGGGGACGGCGACGGTTTCCGAAATATCCGGAAATTTTCCGCCCGGAATCAAACTTTCTATAACTTTTCCCTCTTCCGGGTCGTTTACCCAAATCACGCTGCCGTGACGAAGTCTTTTGGTGCTTTCAATATAACTTGAAGTATAAGGGCCGGTTTCAAAATCCGAAGTCTTGACTTTCCAGACGGCACTGCCGGAAGTCGGGAAAAAGTCATAACGTCCCGTGTAATTGTCGGCGAAAACATAAGTTTGCCCGCCGACTTCACAGATTGAAAAACCTTCATACCCGCGAATATAATTCAGAGGACAATTTTCGACCGGCACAAAATTTTTGTCCGGCGAATCGGATTTAAAAAGCATCGGTGTTTTGTTTTCGTTGTTGGTAATTTGATTTTCATTTTTGAGGAGCATGTAATATTTGCCGTTAACTTTGCGAACCTGCGCATCAATGCAATTATCGAAATTTTTGGGAAGGTCGATTTTCACCGCCTCCGAAAAATCGCCCTTCTCTATATTGCCGGCTTTGGAAACATGGATTTGAAATTTCCTTATGCCGGTTTTTTCGTCAATTCCGTATTGCACGGCAAAATAGACATAAGCCGAACCGTCCGAATCGACAAACAAGTCCGGCGCCCAAATGCTCGGAAATTTTTCGTCGCGGGTTATCACGTTATAATCTTGATGCGTCCAATTTTTCAAATCGGCGGATTTTTCGATCACAAAGGTCGGGCCCGAATCGGGAGCCGTCACATGGCAGACGTAAAAATTTTTATTGTAATACTGCAACGAAGGATCTCTGCAGACAATTTGATCGGAGCGGAAAATATTCTTCATGCCTGCCGAATCGCCGGAAACATAACATTCCATATTTTTGTCATTGTCCGCCGTGAAGAAAACACCGAAAAAGAAAGGATTAAAAGCCTGCGCGTCCTCCGCAAAAACCGCTCCGGTATTTGCAAAAGTAAGACTTGCCGCAAGTGTCGAAACCGACAAAAATTTTTTTATGTTCATAATCTATTCATCCCATTCACAAATAAACCCGAAATTATGCTTGCCGAAAAATTCTTCTCCGTTACATTCGCCGTCCGGCGCAATGTCATTCCATTGACCCAAACCGGAAGGACAGAGAGGATTTTTTTCGCGATACATCATTAAAGTATTTTCCTTGTAAGTTTTGACGCGGTAGCTGTCCGGCTGATTCAATGCCCATTTTGCATAACCTTTTACAACCGTGCCGTCCGTCCATTTCCAAGCCGTTCTCTTGAAATTGAGTTGCGCCCCCAGCCAATAGCTGTTCCGCGTGCCTTTTGAGCGCAAAAGATCCTCCACAAATTTTTGTTCTTCCGCACTTTGAACATAAAGCAAATGCCCGCCGAGATTTTCACAAAAACTCACCGCATCCCACCATGTCGAATCTTTGTCAAAAAGTTGATAAGTATGCCCGTTAAACCGAACGCGCTCGGATTGTGTAAATTCCGGTTGCGGTGCGGGGATATAAGGCTGCGGATTGTACACCGGAGGAGCGGAAGGTATCGGATTGTACGGTTGTTGGGGAGCCGGCATTTGAACCGGCGGAACGACTGCACTTCCGGGATTGCTTACATATCCGCCGTCAATATTTGCGGGAGCCGGTTGAGGCTGAACGGGTACGACCGGAGCGGCAACCGGTTGCGGCGGCGGGGTCGTCTTCGCCTTGATGAAATCGTTCAAACTTTCTTCCGAAACTTCAACCAGAGCAACCAACTTTACTTTGCAAATGTGTTTTTCATAAATCAACTCATATTCCGGTTTCTGTTTGAGTTGCTTTATGATACCTGCGGCATAGGTATTCACGTTGTCTTCCGTAACCTGATAATTTTGCATCAAGGTTGAGGAAGTTATGTAAGTTGCAACCTGATCGATTGCATCTTCTTTTGCCAGCGCGAGAACTCTTTTCTGTGCCTCTATCTCCGTCTGATCGCTTGAAAAATGATATTCTCTTTCGACATTTACTTCAAATGTTTCCGCATAAGCCCTGTTATAAGGTGTTGCGAAAGCACAAGCGGCAAAAAAAGCGACACCGACGCAGCCGGCTTTAAAACTTTTTTTCATAACATTCGCACCTTCTTCCAAATTCGTATTGAAACCCGCTTCATTCCGCCAATTTCTTCAAAGTTTCTTCATCGATTTCCACCGTTGCCGTAATAAAAGCCGTGCAAATATGTTCCGCATAATTGAAAATATATCTCGGACTGCCGGTCAATCTCATTCTTGCGGCGGCAAAAAGTTTTGCCTTGTCTTCCGAAAGTTGAGCATTTTCGACTGCGGAAGATGATACCATCAGCGCGGCAATTTTTTCGACCGCATCTCTTTTGGCTTCGACAAGAGCCGCCTTTCTCGCCTTGTTTTCCGTAATTTCAGGAGAATAAATATAAGTGCCCTGCGCGTCGGTTTGAATCGCTTGCGCGTCGGTCGCATTAAATCCCGCGCCGACAAAAAGACAAACAAACACGAAAATCCTTACAAACATTCCGATCATTCCATACACTCCCTTTTGTTTCGTGAATTGTATTTTATCACAATTTTTTTTGCAAGTAATTACAGGCGGGCGTTTTTTTATCAAGATTTAACTTTGTTTAAGAAATTTAAAAAATTCGGGTAGGAAATTTTTATGCAATTCTCATCATCAATTTCGACGCCTTCCGCCGCCGCACCAAAAATCGCGCAGGACATTGCAAGTCGATGATCCGCCCGCGTTTTACATTTTGCAAAAAATTTCTCCCGTCCGCCGTGAATAATCAAAGTATCTTCCCGCGCCTCAAAACTTCCGGGAGAAAATTTGTTAAATTCCTCAACGATCGCGGCAAGTCTGTCGGATTCTTTAACCCGGAGTTCTCCGACATCCCGAATAACGGTATCTCCTTCCGCAAAAGCCGCCGCAACCGCAATTGCGGGAATTTCGTCAATCAGGCGGGGGATTGTCGAGCCGCCGAACTCAATTCCGTGAAGTTTTGAAGTGGCGACCCGCAAATCGCCGGAAATTTCTCCGCCGCTCTCCCTCTTGTTCAAAATTTCAATTTTTGCGCCGGCCTTTTCCATAACGTCCAAAATCCCCGTGCGCGTTTCGTTTATCCCGACATTTTTTATTACAACGTCCGAATTTTCAAGAATTGTCGCAAGCACAATCCAATAAGCGGCGGAACTTATATCGCCGGGTACGACAATTTTTTCCGGTGCCTCAAGTTTTTCCGGCGGATAAACTTTTATGACGTTGCCGGAAGTTTCGATTTTTGCGCCGAAACTTTTCAGCATATTTTCCGTATGATTCCTGGAAGGATACGGTTCAACGATTTCGGTAACATCATCGGCATAAAGTCCGGCAAGGATTATCGCCGATTTAACCTGCGCGCTTGCCACCGGCATTTCGTATCGAATACCGCGAATTTTTCCGAAAGGTGCCAAAACCGTTATCGGCAAGTTTTTGTTGCCGTTTCTCCCGACAACAGTCGCACCCATTTGAACAAGCGGTTTTATTACTCTTGCCATTGGTCGCCGGCGCAACGAGTCGTCACCGGTAAAAGTCGCCAAAAATTTTTGCGGTGCAAAAAGTCCGAGCAGAAGTCGCACGGTCGTCCCCGAGTTTCCGGCATCCAAAATATTTTCCGGTTCTTTCAGCCCGTGCAAACCGTTGCCCGTGACCAAAAATTTATTTCCGTCCCGTTCGATTTTTACCCCGACGGATTTCATACATTCGACGGTGGAAAGACAATCGGCACCGGTCAAAAAATTTTCGATTTCAACCGGAGTATTTCCGAGAGCGGCAAGCATTATGCTCCTGTGCGAAACGGATTTGTCGCCGGGAATTTCAATTTCCCCGCGCAGACCCGCATCAAATCTTAAAATCTGTTTCATGTTTTACTCCTCTTTTTGGTTGACCGACACGGTCATTTTAAAATTTTTTATTCTGCAAGTCAATTGACATACTCCCCCACAGCTAAAGCAGGGGGATTCTGCTATCAACAACACCTGCTTGAAAAACCAAGACTTACAGTGTCTCCTGCAAGGGTCGATGC
>CAJOPK010000017.1 GCA_905236255.1 uncultured Selenomonadaceae bacterium
TCGAAAATTTTCAAAGGAGATTTTGCTTTAAATGCTGAAGAAAAAATTTAAAGTTCACGCGCCTTTCAGCCCGACCGGAGATCAGCCGCAAGCGATTGAAAATTTGGCGGAAGGTTTTAAAGCCGGAATGGACGCGCAGGTTTTGCTTGGGGCAACCGGCACCGGAAAAACTTATACAGTCGCAAAAGTTATCGAACAAATTCAACTTCCCACGCTTGTAATTGCTCACAATAAAACGCTTGCCGCTCAACTTGCATCGGAATTTAAATCTTTTTTCCCCGAAAATTACGTCGGTTATTTTGTAAGCTATTACGATTATTATCAACCGGAGGCATATTTGCCGGCGACCGACACTTACATCGAAAAAGATGCCTCAATCAATGACGAAATAGATCAGCTCAGACATTCGGCGACCTGCAGTCTTTTTGAAAGAAATGACGTTATAATCGTTGCAAGCGTTTCCTGTATTTACGGCTTGGGTTCTCCGGAAAATTATCAAAAAATGCTTTTGCATTTAAAGCGCGGAATGATTATCGAACGGGACGAAATTTTAAAGCGGCTTGTTGCAATTCGTTACGAAAGAAACGACATTATCATCGAGCGCGGAAAATTTCGGGTTCGCGGGGACGTTATCGAAGTCACTCCCGCCGGATATAACGGACGGGCTCTCCGGATTGAACTTTTCGGAGATGAAGTTGACCGAATAACCGAATTTGAAATTTTGACCGGAAAATCACTCGGCACGCGGGACGAAATTTTTATTTTCCCGGCATCCCATTATGTCACCGACCTTGAAGATATGGAACGGGCGGAAAGGGCAATTCGCGAAGAAATGATCGCGCAGGTTGACAATTTTACCGCACACGGAAAATTGATTGAGGCACAAAGAATTGAACAGCGTACAAATTTTGATTTGGAAATGATTCAAGAAATGGGTTATTGTTCCGGAATCGAAAATTATTCAAGACATTTGACCGGAAGAAATCCCGGAGAACCGCCTTACACTTTAATTGATTATTTTCCGAAAAAATTTTTGACCGTCATTGACGAATCTCACGTTACACTGCCGCAAATTCGTGCGATGTATGCCGGAGATCAATCAAGGAAAAAAGTTTTGATTGAAAACGGATTCAGGCTTCCGAGTGCAAGGGACAATCGCCCTTTGACTTTTGAGGAGTTTAACGAAAGAATTTATCAGATTGTTTACGTTTCGGCGACTCCCGCTCAATATGAATTGGAAGAATCTCAACAGGTTGCCGAACAGATTATCAGACCGACCGGACTTTTGGATCCCGAAGTCGAAGTCCGTCCGCTTGAAAATCAGATTGACGATTTAATTTCCGAAATTCGCAAAAGAGTTGAAGTGAACGAAAGAATTTTGATAACGACTTTGACAAAAAAATTTGCGGAAGAATTGACCGATTATCTTGCAAATGCCGGAATCAAAGTAAAATATTTACATTCGGACATTGTCACGATTGAACGGGCCGAAATTGTTCACGACCTGCGCGCCGGAAAATTTGATGTGCTTGTCGGAATAAATCTTTTGCGGGAAGGCTTGGATATGCCGGAAGTTTCATTGATTGCGATTTTGGATGCGGACAAGGAAGGATTTTTGAGATCGGAAACTTCACTTATTCAGACAATCGGACGGGCTGCGCGAAATGTTCACGGAAAAGTAATTTTGTATGCGGACAGAATTACGGACTCAATGGCACGGGCGATGAAGGAAACGGAACGTCGGCGAAAAATTCAGCAGGATTATAACGTAAAAAATCGTATAACTCCAAAAACTGTTGAAAAGCCGATTTCGCCGTTGATCGAATTGCCGCTGAAAAAATCCGAAAAGACAAAGACAAAATCGACAAGCGAAATGATTAAGAAATTGACCGCGACGCAAAAGAAAAATTTGGTAAAATCTTTGACCGCAGAAATGCGCGAGGCATCGAAGGCTTTGGAATTTGAAAGGGCGGCGGAATTGCGCGATCTGATTTTGAAACTTGAGGACAATTTGTGAAGCCGGACAGATCGACAGCGGACGGTGAAAAATAAATCGAAGAAGATGAATTTATGTTAATCGAAAATAAACGGGCATTGGCTGAAGGATTTCGGGACGGAGTACCGATCGGTCTGGGATATTTTGTTGTTTCGTTTACTTTGGGAATTACGGCAAAACACGCCGGATTAAATCCTTTTCAGGGATTTATCACAAGTTTTTTTAACAACGCTTCAGCCGGAGAATACGCCGGATTTATCGTAATTGCCGCAGATGCGCCTTACTGGGAAATTGCCCTGATAACTCTTGTGGCAAATGCGCGATATATGCTTATGAGTACGGTTTTGAGTCAAAAATTTTCGCCGGATACTCCATTTTATCACAGGTTTTTTGTGGGCTTTGACGTAACCGACGAAATTTTCGGAATATCGGTCGCTCGTGAAGGAAAATTAAATCCCTTTTACAATTACGGCGCAATGTTGACCGCCTTGCCCGGCTGGTCGATCGGTACGGCTTTCGGGATTGTTGCCGGAAATATTTTGCCGCCGTCCGCCGTCAGTGCTTTGAGTGTTGCCCTGTACGGAATGTTTTTGGCGGTAATTATTCCGCCGGCAAAAAAAGACAAGATAATCGGCGCAACCGTTGCGGCAAGTTTTGCGTTGAGTTTTGCGGCAAATAAAATGGTCCCGTTCCTATCTTCGGGAACGAGAACGATTTTTTTGACTTTGATTATTGCCGGGATTGCCGCCGTGCTTTATCCGGTCAAGGAGAATGAAAATGACGCATGAAATTTATATTTACATTCTTATAATGAGTGTCGTGACTTTGGCGATAAGAATTTTGCCGTTGACTTTGATTCGCGGCGAAATAAAAAATGTGACCTTGAAATCCTTCCTGTATTATGTGCCTTACGTCACTTTGGCGGTCATGACTTTTCCGGCGATTTTGGACGCGACACAATCTCAAATTTCCGGCGCGCTTGCCCTGATTGCGGGAATGGCGGCGGCATTTTTCGGAGCAAGTCTGTTTAAAGTTTCTTTGACCTGCTGCGCCGTCGTATTTGTTGCCGAACTTTTTCTTTAACAAAAATCTGCGGGAATTCAGTCGCCGGCAGTTGACAATCCGAAAATATTTTTGCCCTTGCCGAGCATTTCGGAACAGTGAATTTCGGAATCGGCAATTTTTATTTTCAAGTCGAAATTTTCTTCCAAGACCTTCAAAACTTCCGACGGTTTTAAACTTCCTTCCGGCGTAATTTTTGTGCCGAATTTTATCAGGAGTTTTTCGCCGTTCTCAAAAATTTTTACCGGCTCCGTCACAAAAGATTTTATTTCAATTTCCCGCGTCCTTTTCGGAGTGATTCGCGTAAACAAAAATTCTTTCGCCGAATTGAATTTTTCCGCCGAATTTAAAGCATCTTCAAAACTTCCGGAAAAAGGCACTCTTACTTCCCAACGTGCCAAATCCGCCAAAGTCATAAGCGCGGCGGTTTTCCCGTGCAATTTTTTTATACGCAAAATTTTTGACCCCGCCGGCAGACAAAAGTTGAGTCGTTCAAAAATTTCGGAAGTCTTTATATCCTCCGTCAATTCAAAATCCACAAATTCCGCATCGCTTGTAACACCGACCGCCAACGCCGTTGCAAACGAAACTTTCAAATGAGGATTAAACCCTTCCGAATAAGCCGCCGGCAATTTCGACCTCAAAAGCGCACGCATAAATACATTCATATATTCCAGATGCGACAGGACGGAAATTTCCGCGCCTTTTTGAATTTGAGCGCGATATTTGAAACGCTCCGAATTTTGCGGCAAATTTTTTTTCTCCGCCGGCAAAGTCTTTTGAAATTCGGTTTTCGCAAAATTCTTTACCGCAACTCCCAAATTCATGCAGACACCGCAACCGGTGCAGGAAGTCTTGCGACAATCCCGCGTAAGTTCTCCGGATTGTGCCTTTTCCCATTCGCTTTGCAAGAAACTTTCGTTTATTCCGGGCGAAGTGTGATCCCAAGCCAAAGGTTCGTAAAAAGCTCTTTCACGTTCGGAAAAATATTTGTCGTCAATGCCGCAACTTTCAAAAGCCGCCCGCCAAATTTCATATTTGAACAGATCCGACCAGCCGTCAAATTTCGCGCCGTTTTTCCAAGCCGTTTCGATAACCTTTGAAATCCGGCGATCTCCCCGCGCAATCGCACCTTCCAAAACGGAAAGTTTTGCATTGTGATAATTGTAGACAATCGACTTGTCGCGAATCAAACTTTTCAAAAGTTTTTGCTTGCGTTCAAATTCTTCAAGCGAAATTTGCCCGAATCTTTGAAAAGGTGTAAAGGGTTTCGGCACAAAACAGGAAACGCTGACGGTTACTTTAACGCCGCGCTTTCCTTTAATTTCGGTATACAAATCGACAACCTTTTTTGCAAGATCGGCAATACCGGCAATATCTTCGTCGGTTTCGGTGGGAAGTCCGCACATAAAATAAAGTTTGACGGATTTCCACCCCTTTTGAAAAGCCGCCGCGCAGGCATTGAGCAAATTTTCTTCGGTAACGCCCTTATTTATGACATCGCGCAATCTTTGAGTTCCCGCCTCCGGCGCGAAAGTCAATCCGCTTTTCCGGACGGCTTGAACTTTGTCGGCAAGATTTACGGAAAAGCTGTCAATCCTGAGGGAAGGCAGGGAAAAATTTACCCGCTCGTTGCAAAAATCAAACATCAGATCATCTACAAGATTTTCAAGTTGCGAATAATCCGCACTGCTGAGTGAAGTCAGCGAAATTTCATCGTGTCCGGTCAAATCAATCAAAGTCCTTGCCATTTTTCGCAAAGTTTCCGGTGAACGCTCCCGAACCGGTCTGTAAGTCGTCCCCGCCTGACAAAATCTGCAGCCGCGAGTACAACCTCTGAAAAGTTCAAGCATTACGCGATTGTGAACGACATCAATAAACGGAACAATCGGAATTTGAACGGAAGGCACGGCATCAAAATCTTTTACGACGCGCTTGTAAATTTTTGAAGGCGCGGCGGGTTCAAGTTTTTTCAAGCCGGCAAAATCTTCTCCGGAATAAATCGGCTCGTAAAATGAAGGAACATAAATTCCGGGAATTTTCAAAAGTCTTTTCAAGAAATTTTTTCGACCGCCCGGCTTGCCTTCATTTTTCCACGCAACAAATTCTTCCGCAATTTCGCCGATAATTTCTTCACCTTCACCGACGACAAAAAAATCAAAAAAATCAGCCATCGGCTCAACATTGTAAACACAGGGACCGCCGCCGATTATAAAGGGATCCTCTTCATCTCTTTCCGCCGAATGAATTGCAATTCCGGCAAGATCAAGCATATTCAATACATTTGTAAAAATCATTTCGTACTGCAGGGAAAATCCCCAAATGTCAAAATCCTTTGCGGCGTGTTTCGTTTCAAGGGAAAAGAGCGGAATATTTTGCCGGCGCATTTCCTCCTCCATGTCAATCCATGGGGAATAAACTCTTTCGCAAAGCGTATCTTCCCGTTTATTCAAAATTCCGTACAAAATCGAAAGTCCCAAATTTGACATTCCGACTTCGTAAACGTCCGGCAAAGACAACAAAAACTTGCAAGCCGCAGAATCAAAATCTTTTTGTACCGCGTTCAATTCTCCTCCGGTATATCTTGCCGGCTTGCTCACTTTATTCAAAATTTCGTTTGATACTTTTATTTGCAAATAAAACTCTCCCGTTCGTTAATTTCGGAAATTTCAAATTGTCAAAATCAGTCAAATTCATCGGTACCCGGCAGAGGGAATTTGCTTAACGGCATTTCTTCCGGCTTGAGTTTTGAATCGGACTCACTCAATTTTCCCCATGACCGCTCAATCATCATTTTATTGTGAGCCTTTGCCCAAGCCAAAATCGCCCGGTAAAATCTGCAGGTGACGTCTTTATCGGAAAGTTCTGCAAGTTTGACGGGCTTTCCGGAAGTGTCTTTGTCCAATTCCGCCCAGTTTTTGTCCAAGTCAACGCGCTCGATAATTTGAACGGTTCCTTCGGCAAAATTGAATCTCAAATAATCCGCACGACCGATAAGATTGTTATATCCGGAGCCGGGCAACATACGCCAACGCCTTTTTTGAACAACGTCCGAAATTTGAATTTCGTCGTAAGTGCAGATCGTCGGCGCAATCAAAATATTCAAATCAATTACGCCGTCCTCGCTTACAAAATAACCGGTCTGTTGATGGTTAAACCAATAATTTCCGCGCGCCGTCGATTGTACCCAAGTATAAACATCTTCCGGGACTTCGACTTCCGCAAAAGCGACGGTTGATTGAAAAGCCAAAACCGCCGCCGCCAAAATTCCCGCCGCAAATTTTTTCATGGAATCTTTCCTTTCAAAATTTAACCGAAATAATCTTCAATGCCGTCAAAAATCCCCTGCGCCGCCTTGAAAGCACCTTCACGGGAACTCAAAATTTCTTCTTCTTCCGGATTTGAAATAAAGGCAAGTTCTATCAAAGTCGCCGGCATATCCGTATGTCTTACGACGTAGAAATTGCAAGGTTGAGTTCCTCTGCTCGGAGTGCCCAACTGCTCGCAAAGATTTCTTCTGATGCAATCGGCAAGATCTTTTGAATCTCCGTTTTCATCGCCGGAATAATAATATCCGGTCGTTCCGCATGAAGCGGGATTTGTAAAGCTGTCGGCATGAATCGAAATGAAAATATCCGCCTCCGCTTCATTGGCAACATCGCAACGCGCCTGCAGTTCCTCAATGTCGGTCGCCTTGCTGCCGGCTTCCGCAACCGTTCTGTCGGTATGCCGGGTCAAAATCACTTCCGCGCCCTCTTCCTCAAGCATTTCGGCAAGTTCCAAAGAAACGCGCAAGGTCACCGTTTTTTCCATTACTCCGCTCGGACCGATTGCGCCGGCATCATTTCCGCCGTGTCCGGGATCTATGACAATCTTTTTGCCTTTCAAGCCGGTTATCCTGTTTAAATCTTTATCGACATCGGAAAAAGGTTGGTCGACTTCATGAGATTTCTTTTTCCGGGCAGATTTTTTTTCGTCGGATTTTTTGTCTTTATCGGACTTTTTGTCGGTAATTTTTTTGTCGTCTTTCTTTTTGTCGGATTTTTTATTTTCAGATTTTTTGTCGTCAACTTTCCGATCGTCGTTTTTAAGTTCGGATTTATCCTTGTCTTTTTTGTTAAGTTCCGGATTTTCCTTAAAATCGGCATTCCCCACGTCAACCACAAGACGATAACCGCTTGATCCGCCTTCAAGCAGGAAAGGTCGCGTATCCGCCATTGTTTCCACAACAAGCCTTACCGTCGTCGGGTTAAATTGCGCAATTCTTACACGCTTTGCGGCTGTCGATTCCAATTCAATATTCCTTTGCACTTCCGAACTCAAAATCGCATTTTGTATGTCTATGACAAGTCTTGAGGGATTTTCCGCATAAGATTCCTTAAATTCGATTTTCTTTGTAACGTCCAAAACAATTCTGACCGTTCCCGAGCCGTAACTGTAGCGAAGTCCGGCAACTTCAGCAGTCCCCGCCGCTTCACCGACTTTAACGGTCATAACGAAAACGAGGAGAATCAAAAATATTTTCTTCAGCAACCAAATTCCTCCCCGTTTTCAGGTTTCGTAAGAACCGTAACGCTTTTCCAGCTTTTTGAATACCCAAGTCAATACGGCTGTCATTGCAAGGTAAAACGCACCCGCTATGACAAAAGGTGTCATGTCAAATTCGCGCTGCACAATCGTCCGCGCCACTCTCAAAAGATCGTTCATCGCCAAAATATAAATGAGTGAGGTGTCTTTTACAAGGTTTATTGTTTCGTTTGAAATCGGCGGCAGGACAACGCGCAAAACTTGCGGGAAAATTACATGGCGCATCATTTGCCAATGTTTCAATCCCAATGCCCGCGCCGCTTCATATTGACCGCGCGGAATTGCCTGAATCCCCGCCCGGAAAATTTCCGCAAAATACGCCGCATAATTCAGAGTAAATGCCAACAATGCCGCCGCAACGTCCGGCAATTTTACCCCCACCACGGGCAGGGCGAAATATACAAACAGGAGTTGCAACATCAGCGGCGTGCCGCGCATTATCCAGACGTAAAACTCCATGAGATAACGAATCGGCGCAAATGATGAAATCCTTCCCAATGCCGCCAAACCGCCAAGCGGTAAACTCAAAATCAACGTGACAAAGAAAATTTCCAGAGTAACCTCTGCACCGCTCAAAATCAGGAGCGTCATGTCGAAAAGTTTTTCCATTCCAAATTGTCCTTTACAGTTTTTTTTGGCGGAACTTATTATACCGGTCAAAAAGTCATTTTGCAAAAATTTTTTTCATAAAATATTCACTAATTGAAGTCGGGAAAAAAATATCAAAAAACAAACATAAATTCTATTGAAGTCCGGGAAAATTTTCATTATAATGGCAACAAAATTCAGAACTTTCCATTTGTTTTTGGCAGAGGAGGAATATTTCCATGACACCCGAAGAGAAAAAGAAATTGGAACTTTTCGCCGTTGACGTGCGCGAAGGCATCGTCAAAGCAACACACGCCGCAAAAAGCGGTCATCCCGGCGGCTCACTTTCCGCAACCGAATATTACACCTATCTTTACAACAAAGAAATGCGCGTCGATCCGAAAAATCCGAAAGATCCGAATCGCGATCGTTTTGTTTTGTCGAAAGGTCATTGTGCGCCCGGACTTTATGCGACGCTTGCAA
>CAJOPK010000018.1 GCA_905236255.1 uncultured Selenomonadaceae bacterium
CAAAAAAGAGCCGGCAAACAGTGTTGCCGCCAAAACGGAAAGTGATAAAATTTTTTTTAAGTTCATGATTTTACCTCACGCAAAACGTCTTGAAAGTTCACCGAGTCCGGGATCTTTCGTGCCGTTTCCGACGGCGTTAAATTTCCATTCGCCGTTTTTCTTGTAAACTTCGCCGGCAACCATCGCAAGCATATCGTCGTAATTGTCGCTCAAATTGTAGCGGCAAAGTTCTTCATTGTTGTCGGCATCGACAATGCGGATAAAGGCATTTTTGATCATGCCGAAATGTTGCTTACGATTGACCGCGTCGTAAATGTTGACGACAAAAACAAGTTTATCGTATCCGTCCGGAATCTTGTCGAGGTTTACAAAAATTTGTTCGTCGTCGCCTTCACCTTCGCCGGTCAAGTTGTCGCCCATGTGCTGAATCGCGCCGGATTTATGTTTGAGGTTTCCGAAATAAACAATGTCGTCTTTGTCGGTAAGTTTCCCGCCTTTGCAGAGGAAAACGGACGCATCGCAGTCGATATTGGTGGGACCGCTCAAAAGTCTTGAGAAAAAACCGCCGCTTTTTTGTTCGGCTTCGTCCCAACCCAGACCGACCATTATATTGGTCAATTTTTTGCCGTTCGACTTCGTGAGGTTTACTTTTTGTCCCTTTTGAAGATTTACAGCCATAAAGAACTTCCTTTCATTTTTAGGGAATCGGGGTATCAGTGCTGTTTCCCTATTTCCCTATTTCCCTATTAACCTTATTGCCCCGGTATCATTAAATGTTTACGCCGAAATTCTTTCCGAGTGCGGCAAGTCCGCCCTGAAAACCGCTGCCGATCGCGTTAAATTTCCATTCGCCGCCGTGACGATAAAGTTCGCCGATGACTACCGCAGTTTCAATCGAAAAATCTTCGCTCAAATCATAGCGGATAAGTTCTTCGTTTGTCGCCGCATTTACAACGCGAATGAAAGCATTTTCGACCTGACCGAAACTCTGTTTGCGTTCTTCGGCTTCATGAATGGTAACGGTAAAATCGATTTTTTCAATATTCGCCGGAACTTTGGAAAGATCAACTTTAATCTGTTCGTCGTCGCCTTCACCCGCGCCGGTAAGGTTGTCGCCGAGATGAGTTACCGAGCCGGAAGAATGTTTCAGATTGTTGTAGAAAACAAAATCGCCGTCGTCGGTGACTTTGCCGTTTGCACCAAGCAGAAAAGCCGCCGAATCCAAATCGAAAGCCGCGCCGCCGTCATAGCGGTTTGTATCCCAGCCCAAACCGACCAAAATTTCTTTCAATCCGGGATTGCCTTTCGTCAAATCAACTTTCTGACCTTTTTTCAAACTTACAGCCATGATGGAATCCTCCTCAATAAAAAATTTTTTATGCGGTTAATTTACAACAAATTTTCTTTCACGTCAACCGTGCGGAAATTATTCGACATATTCAAAAAATTTTGCGCTCACAAATTCAAAATTTATTTTTACTCCCGCGTTTATCCGTCAGCGCAAAAATCCCGTAAACCAGGTAAGAAATTACAAGATAAATTATCAGTCCGCCGATTATCGTAATCATCGGTTGCATTGTCCGTGCGGCAATATTGTTTATTACCCGTGTCAAGTCGGTGATCGTCACATAACCCGCAACGCTTGTCCATTGAATCAAATTTACGACCGTCGATTGATAAACCGGCTTTGCAATTTTTGTCATTTGCGGCAGGGTAATGAGTTTGAACGCTTGAATTTTTGAAAATCCCAACGCCCGCGCCGCCTTGACCTGATTTTTGTCGGTTGCGCTTATTGAAGATCGCAAAAGTTCCGCAACATGCGCGGAAGTGTGCATGGAAAAAGTTATGACGGCAACGGTGACCGGCGACAAATCGGACTCCGCAAAAACCCCGTAAAACAAAAGCATTAAAATCATCAGCACCGGAGAACCGCGCAAAATCGAAATATAGACTTGTGCCGGCAATTTCAAAATTTTGGAATTGTTCATTCTCATAAAGCAGACGACCGCGCCGAAAATCGTCCCCAAAATCAATGCGAGCAAAGATATTTCCAACGTTGTGGAAAGTCCCTTTAAAATCGTTCGCCAGGCATCATTCTTTATAAAAATATCGTAAATCATTTTCCCTCCGAAAAAATTTTACTTTCGACCGTTTTTTCTGCCAATAATAAATTCCCCTGCCGGAAAATTTCTTTGTAACCGGCCGCCCCACAGAGATTTTTAACCTTAATTTCGGTAAAAAGATTCTCCCTCACGTTTTTGCGGGGGAGAATCTTTTTGTATTTATTTCGATTTAATTTCAGCGTTTGTTGCGCATCCAAGTCGGAATCTCCAACAAAGAGTTACCGCCGCCGGAGGATTTTTCTTCCGTTTTTGCCGGCTCCGAAGACGTTGCTCCGAAGTTTCCGAAATCTCCGAATCTTGAAGGTTGCGGTGCAGCCTGTTGTTGAGGCTGTGCAGTTTCGCGGGGTTGCGGGCGATCAATCGGCTTTTCGTCGTTGAAACGCGTCGCAATTACCGTTACGCTTACGGTATCTCCCAAAGTTTCGTCAATGCTTACGCCCCAGATGATTTCCGCATCCGGGTGGGCGGCTTCCTGAACCGTTGTTGATGCTTCATTGACTTCCATCATCGACAGCGACTCCTGAGTACCCATGATGTTAAGCAAAATACCGCGCGCGCCCTGAATACTTGTTTCGAGGAGCGGCGAATCGATTGCCGCCTTGACGGCATCGACGGTCGCATTTTCGCCCGACGCTTCACCGATACCCATAAGCGCGGAACCCGCATCGCTCATCACGGATTTTACGTCCGCAAAATCGAGATTTACAAGTCCCGGAACCGCTATCAAATCCGAAATTCCCTTGACACCTTGACGCAATATATCGTCGGCAATACTGAACGCCTTGTTAAGCGGAGTTTTCTTGTCAACGACCTGCAAAAGTCTGTCATTCGGAATCGTTATAATCGTATCGACATTTCTTTTGAGATTTTCAATTCCCAAATCCGCATTCTTTTTACGTTTCGGTCCTTCAAAAGTGAAAGGACGAGTAACAACACCTACCGTCAACGCGCCGATTTCTCTGGCACATTCGGCAACAACCGGAGC
>CAJOPK010000019.1 GCA_905236255.1 uncultured Selenomonadaceae bacterium
ACGGGGCGGAGATTGAATATCGCAAAAATGAAAATATTTCGGCAACCGTCAGCGATGCACTTTTGGCTGTTGACTTTAAACCTCCGGCACCGGAAACCCGAATGAGTTTTGAAATAAAAGTGAACGGTATTCCTTCCGATTTTACCGGCACGGTGACAAAGGGAGATACCCTTGAAATAATTTTGAAAGATCGCGACGGAAACGAATTACATTCGGTCGGCGGCATGGAAGTTTCGGTGACGGAAAAAAATATTCATTTCAATCCGGTGAAGGATTTGCCGGCAAATGCGCCGCACGTCGAACGAAAACTCACGATAAAAGATTTTATCCGCAACGACTGACGTTAGGGAAGCAGGGAAATAGGGAAATAGGGAAATAGGGTGTCCTGCCGGGTTTGATAATAAAAATTTCAGTTTTGAAAAAAGGAAGTGCGGCGAATGGCAAATTATACGACGAGTACGCCGGAATGGGCAGTTTCAAATTCTTCGGCGGTAATGAGTGGAATTGAAGGAATAAAAGACACGACCGTCGGCAACATAAATCCGAATCGGGTTGCACATCGAAAAAAAGTTTTGACGGAAGATGAAATTGTCGAAGGCGTTTCAAAAGGCGACAGAATGATTCTTTCGCGTGCAATAACTTTGATCGAAAGCAACAATCCGAAACATTTTGAAAAGGCACAGCGCGTTTTGCAAAGACTTTTGCCTTTGACCGGAAAGGCCCTGCGCGTCGGGATTACCGGAGTACCCGGCGCGGGAAAATCCACTTTGATCGAATCTTTCGGAAATATGCTCTGTGATGAAGGTCATAAAATTGCCGTGCTTGCGGTGGATCCGACAAGTTCGATAACACGCGGATCAATTCTCGGCGACAAAACGCGAATGGGAACTTTGAGCCGGCGCGAGGAGGCATTTATAAGACCTTCGCCGGCAGGAGGAACTTTGGGCGGTGTTGCCCGGAAAAGTCGCGAAACAATGCTGATGTGCGAGGCTGCCGGTTACGACGTTATTTTGATTGAAACCGTCGGTGTCGGTCAATCCGAAACGATCGTCCGGTCAATGGTTGACTTTTTTATGCTTGTCGTTTTGACCGGAGCCGGCGATGATCTTCAGGGGATAAAAAAAGGAATTATGGAACTTGCCGATGCCATTGTCGTAAACAAGGCGGACGGCGACAATCTTGTCAAGGCAAAAGTCACACGCGGCGAATATGAGCGCATGATTGAATTTATCAGACCGGCAACCGAAGGCTGGCCGACTCATGCTTACCTTGCGAGTGCCGCCGAAAAAACCGGATTGCCGGAACTTTGGAAGGTCATTCAGGTTTTCAAAAATTTAACGACGGAGAGCGGAGTATTCCGAAAACGGCGCGAAGGTCAACTGTTGGATTGGATGAATTCGATGATTGACGAACATCTTCACACAATCTTTTTCGGAGATCCGGTCGTCAACGGGCGTATGCCGGAAATTAAAGAGGCCGTTTTGAACGGAACGATTTCACCCACTCAAGCCGTTACCGAACTTGTTAAAATTTTTGACATAAAGCGTATCGGGGGTTAGTGATTGGCAGCATTACACCGACAAACGCTGCTTCGGTATTTTTGAAAATCGCCGAATCGCTCATATACGAATATTTTAAAGGGAGGTTTTTGAAATGGATTTGCCCGGAATGAATTGTGATATGGACAGCATTTCTTTTTCCCGTAACGAGTGGAAACATTTTCTTGACGAACTTAAAATGCGCGGTACGGAAAAAGTTTCTCAATGTGTAAACAATGCCCGTTATCTTGCAATGCTTGACAGAGCTGAAGAACAAAGTAAAAATGGTGAAGGACGACTTTTCACTTGGGAGGAGTTGATGGCTTTTTCTCATGCCTAAAGTACTTTTTTTGAATACCGGCTTTGATCATTACAACTGTTGGATTCACCATGACAGAAAAATGTTGGACAAAGTAATTCGCCTGCTTGAAGATATTGATCGCAACGGAGCGGATAAAGGAATCGGAAAGCCGGAACGTTTGAAACATCAACCCGGTTGGAGTCGTCGAATAGATCAAGAGCATCGCTTGATTTATGAAGTAACTCAAGACAAAATTATCAAAGTAAAATCTTGCAGAGGGCATTATGACGACGATTAATTTTTGTGAGGTGATTTTTATGGAATTGTCAACTAATTCTTCCGCCGGTGAAAATATCACTTTTACGCCGGGCGAATGGAAACACTTTTTGAATGAAATCGAAATGCGCGGCGTTAAAAAAGTGGATCAGTGCATAAATAATGCCCGTTATCTTGCAAAATTGGATCGCTCCGATGAACAAATTCGTAACGGTTACGTAATTGCAAAAACTTGGGATGAATTGGAGGCTATGGCAAGATGATGACTTTTTCCGGTGACGGTTGGACAGACTATCTTTATTGGCAAAAGCAAGACAAGAAAACGCTGAAAAAAATAAATCGCCTGTTTCAAAGTATCGACCGAAGGGTGAGGGTCAACCGGAAAAATTAAAAAATTCGCCGGACTCTTACTCGCGCAGGATAGACGAAAAAAATCGGTTGGTTTATATTGCAAACGGCGAAAATTATACCGTCAAGGCTTGCAGAGGGCATTATGACGACGATTAAATTTTGGGAGGAGAAAAAGTTTGTTTGCAGATTATCATGTTCATACGGAATTCAGTGACGATTCGGAATATAAAATGCGGGATTGTCTGAATCACGCCGTCGAACTCGGTATCGAAGAAATTTGTTTTACCGAACACGTCGATTACGGGGTTAAGGGAAATCCCGGACAGTTGCCGAATTGCCCGACGGATGAGTATCGGGCAGAATTTTTGCGTTGCGAAAAAATTTTCGGCGACAAAATCAAAATGAAATTCGGAATGGAATTCGGCGCGCAGGTCGGCACGGTTAAGGATTATCAAAAACTTTTTGATTCTTATCCGTTTGACTTTATAATTTTGTCTTGTCATCAGGTTGACAATTTGGAATTTTACAATCAGGATTTTCAAGAGGGAAAAACTCAAGACGAATATAATCAAAAATATTACGAAGAAATTTTGAAAGTCATGCAGATTTATGATGATTGGTCGGTACTCGGTCACCTTGATTCAATAAAGCGTTACGATTTGCAGGGCGAATATCCCTTTGAAAAGATTCGGGACATCGTTGCGGAAATTTTGAAACTTGCAATAAAAAAGGGCAAGGGCATTGAAGTCAATACTTCCTGCTATCGCTACAATTTGCCGGATTTGACACCTTCACACGATATTTTGAAAATGTACAGAGATTTCGGCGGCGAAATTTTGACAATCGGTTCAGATTCTCATGAAGAATCGCATTTGGGATTTAAAATCGAAGATACAAAAAAAGAACTTGCAAATATCGGATTTAAAAATTTTTACACATTTGATAAAATGATTCCGACGGAGCATGGGATTTGAGGAGAAGGTTTAATGAAGTTAAAAAAATTTGTTTACGGTATTTTGGCGGGAATGATTGCTTTCGGTGCCGCAACCGATACAACTTCCGCTATGTCAAGGCAGGAAATTTCGCAGATAAAAGTTTCAAAGTCCGGCAATTTCAAATATTGGAATAAAGATTCGGAAGCCCGGCAAAAA
>CAJOPK010000020.1 GCA_905236255.1 uncultured Selenomonadaceae bacterium
AAGTTCACGCAGTTGAAAATATTCGCTCTTGCTTAATTTGCGTATTACATTTATTTGTGTCAGTTTCATTTTTTCTCACCTCCTCACCGGAAGTATTACATTGCTTTTGAAAATGTGCAAGCAAATTTTTGGCGCGATTCATCCCCCACTTCTATAAGTGGGGGTTTTCTCGCTACTTTAGGATAAATTTGTCACATTCAATATGGGCAACATTACCGCCATGACCAAGAACATTACCAAAAGTCCGGCAATCAATACGCCGAAAATTTCCGCCTTTGCCGGAAGAGTCTGCAAAATTTCCTCAATTTCGGAATCGGCAAGTTTTGCACATTCCCGGAGCATTTGCGGTTGTTCTCCGCCGATTTCGCCCGCCTTCAACATACCGACGTAAATTTTTTTTACCGGTAAATTTCTTTCAAGTTCCGAACTCAAATTTTTGCCGTGCGAAACTCCGTCCGCAATTTTTAAAAGTCCGGCCTTCAAAAAAGAATTGTTTCGCGATTTTGCGGCAAATTTTAAGGCGGCATCCGGCATCATTCCGCTTTCAATCAAAATACTCAAACGGATAAAAAGACTCCGGGTTTCTGCCGATTTCAACAAATTTATTTTCAGCAAAAGTCTGTCCGACCAAAATTTTATCGCCGAAATTTTTTGATAAACAATCGCAAGCAAAACAAAAATCAAGATTGAGGCAAGGATTAAGAAAATCCAATTTTCCGCAACAAAATTTCCGCCGGTCAAAAAAATTTGCGTGAGTAAAGGCAATTCGCCGCCGACTTCCCCGTAAAATGCTCCGAATACCGGCAAAGTGACGTTTATCAAAACCCCCGCCGCGCAAATTGCCGCAAAAATTACGACGACCGGGTACATGAGTGCGCCGCGAACTTTTTTTGAAACTTCATGGGCGTGCATCAATTCCCTTGCAAGACTTTCCGAAATTTCCTGCAACTTCCCGCCCGTTTCGCCGGTTTCGACTGCGGAGATCGCGTCCGATCCGAAAATAATTTCGTGTTTCCGGAGCGCGTCGCAAAAGGTCGAACCTTCTTCAACCTCTTGCAACAAATCCTGCAAAATTTTTGACGAGGTTTTCGACGATGCGGAATTTTCCATAACCTGCAAAGATTCGTGCAAAGTCATGACATTCAAGAGTACGCTCAATTCCTTGAAAAAAATTGCGACAAAAAAATCTCCGCCGAGTTTCAAGCGCAGAAAATTTTCGGAAAGGATTTTTAATCCGCCGACTTTTTCCGGTTCAAGATTTGTTACGGTCAATCCCTGAACTTTTAAAGCCGCCCATGCCTCGCCGTAATTTTCCGCATCAAGCGTCCCGGAAAATGCCCTTGTACTTGCGTCGTAAGCCTTGTATTTGAATTTCATAAAATCTTTCTCCGAAATATTGCAAAAGCCGGCTCCGAAAAAAGAGTCGGCTCAAAGTTTTTTGTATCCCGAAAATCATTTTACGAGTTTGTCGAAATCGGCTTGAGGAACCAAAGTCACCAAGCCCATGACCGCCAAAATTTGTTCGAGTGCGGCGCGGGGAGTGGAAACATTTTTTACCACAAAATCCGTCGCCTTCCAATTTTCAAATTCTTTGTTGTTTTCCGCATATTCGACGTAATATTTAATTTCGTCGTTTGAACAGCCGGCGCGCAACATTCTGTCAACAAATACAACGTCGTCAATCATCAGGAAGATTGTAACCAAATCCTGATTTATGAATTTCGACAGTTGCTTTATTCCTTCCGGCTCCTGCATCAACATAATGCTGACTTTGTGACGCTGATAGGATTCGAGAACGTCCTGTTTTCTTATTCCGTAGGAGTTGCCCTGATAAGAACTTTTTATTATGAATTTTTCCGCCGCAAATTCATCCGGTTTGACCGATTGATAAAGTCTGCGCTTGTAAGCGTAACGATCGTCAAAATTTCGCGTGGTTATCGTCGGAACGTAATGAATACCCATAGACATGAGTTGAGAAACCATTGTGGATTTTCCCGAACAATGCGGCCCGAGAAAAGCATAAACTTTATTGTTTGCCAAAATTCTCACCTTCCCAAAAATTTTACCGGATTTTATCATAAACGAAATTTCCGGGCAAATTATTTTTTTGCCCGGAAATTTTTTGAAATTTGACAATACCCCGCCGATTTGCTATAAATACCTTTAATTTTTATATTCTTTGGGGAGATGAATTGCCGAAAATGAAATATCAGGAATTGGTTTTTGCACTGCAAAAATTTTGGTCGGATAAAGGCTGTATAATTGCGGAACCTTACGACGTGGAAAAAGGCGCGGGTACAATGAATCCGTTTACGTTTTTGCGCGTATTGGGACCGGAACCTTGGAACGTCGCATATATCGAACCTTCACGCAGACCGGCGGACGGACGTTACGGCGACAATCCGAATCGACTTTATCAACATCATCAGATTCAAGTCATAATGAAGCCTTCGCCGGACAACATTCAGGAACTCTATCTTGAAAGTCTTGCGTCAATCGGCATTGAAGCGGAAAAGCATGACATTCGCTTTGTTGAGGACAACTGGGAATCTCCGACTTTGGGCGCGTGGGGACTCGGTTGGGAAGTTTGGCTTGACGGCATGGAAATTACGCAATTTACGTATTTTCAGCAGGTCGGAAGTCAAGACATTAAACCGACCGCCGTTGAAATAACATACGGGCTCGAAAGACTTGCCATGTATATTCAGGGCGTTGAAAATGTTTACGACGTGGAATGGGCAAACGGCGTGACTTACGGCGACGTTTTTCATCAAAACGAATTTGAGCAGTCAAGCTACGCCTTCGATATTTCGGACGAAAAACTTCTCTTTGATCTTTTTGAAAAATACGAAGCCGAAGCGGTAAGAGTCATCAAACTCGGATTTGTCCATCCGGCTTACGACTATGTTTTGAAATGTTCCCATACCTTCAACCTTTTGGACGCGCGCGGCGCAATCAGCGTAAGCGAACGCACGGCTTTTATCGGACGCGTGAGAAAATTGGCGCGCCTTTGTGCCGTCGCTTATTTGGAACAGCGCGAAAAAATGGGTTATCCTTTAATTAAAAAATCGGCGGAGGTGCAGGCATAATGAGCGACAACAAAACACTTCTGCTCGAAATCGGCACGGAAGAAATTCCGGCACACGCAATGCCCGGAATTTTGGATCAGCTTAAAGAACTTGCGAAAAAATCTTTGACGGAATCAAGAATAAATTTCGGCGAAATTCAAACTCTCGGAACACCGCGCAGATTGTCTTTAAT
>CAJOPK010000021.1 GCA_905236255.1 uncultured Selenomonadaceae bacterium
GTCGGAAAAATCTTCATTTGTTACCGGCGCAATTTTGTCGGTTGACGGGGGATTAACCGCCCGATAAAAAATTTTTGCGTGATTTTTTCAAAATATCCGTAATCCGGACTAAATTTTTTTGCGTTGCAGTTCGATAGATATATGTGTTATAATTCCGGGCGAAAGAATTTGAAGGAAGAAAAATTTTTAATCGAGGTGTATCGATATGGGAGCAAAACTTACGAACTGCAAACAATGCGGAAAATTATTTATGTCACAGCGCGGCGAAAAAATCTGTCAGGCTTGCGTTGACGAAATGGCCAATCTTGAACTCGTTGTCGTGGATTACGTTCGCGATCATCCGAAATGTAAAATTCCGGAGATTATGCAGGAAACCGGCGCGCCGGAAATTCTCATTCGTCGTCTTATCGACGAAGGCAGATTTGTCCAGAGCGGCGTGAACTTCAGTTATCCCTGCAAAAAATGCGGCAAAGAAATTTTCAGCGGACAGTATTGCGAAGACTGCCTTAACGAAATGCAGGAAAGTCTGCAAAATGCAACCGCAAAAGTTGCGGCAAATGCGGAGGCGGCTGCGGCGGATCGCGGTCACGGCATGTACTCGAAAGATATGCAGAAAACCGCCGCCAAAGTAAAATGACGAAATCGGCGCATACGGCGACTAAATACAAATACATAAAAGCCGGAGAATCTGCGAAATTTGAAGTAAATTTGCGAAAAAAAAAGATTGAATTTATAAAGCGGGTATTAAGATACCCGCCTTTTTTTTCGATATTTTTTTTGACAGAAAGGAAAGCTGTACTAAAAACTGCGCCAGGGATTTCGGCAATAACAATGCACGGGTGGTGAATATCATGCTTATCAACAACGTAAATTCGCCGGCAAACATTTATTCGTCAAATGCGGTAATTGCGACACGCTATGCAAACTCGGCAACGGCAACGCGCAATATCCAAAAACGCGATGAGATTATGTTGTCGAATACGGCTCAAAGTTTCGCCGATATGCTGAAAAAATTGCAGGGCGAATCCGAAGTCCGCCGGGAAAAAGTTGACGAATTTGAGCGGAAAATTGCAAGCGGCAATTACGACGTAAAATCGGAAAACATTGCGGCAAGCATTCTTATGAGTCGATTCTGAGGCGATGAATATGTGGCAACAACTTATGGACGTACTCGGTAAGCTCGGAAACATTTACGACGAGCTTACAAAACTCGGCGAAAAAAAGCGCGACGCTCTTGTCGGCATCGACATGGAAGGTTTGGCAAAAATTCTTGACACGGAACAGATTTTGGCGGCAAAGATTCAGAAACTTGAACAGCAACGCGGAAATATCCTCAAAGAACTTTCCAAATCTTCCGGATTGGTCGGCGAAACGACAAAGGCGCTCGACTTTTACAAAGCCGCTCCGTCACGTGCGGTTGAAGACAGACTTGTCCGCCTGCACAAAGTTTTGAGCAAAAATGTGGATCGTGCGCTTGTCCTGCGCGAAAACAACAACATTCTTGCACGCGGCGCGCTTGATGCCGTCAGCCGGAAATTAAATCAACTTACCGGCACGACGGAAAATCCCGGATACGGGAAAGGCGGCGACGTAAGTTTTTCAAACAAAAAAGCTCTTGACTTTAAGGCTTGATTTGCGGGAGTAAATTATGGATGAAGTTATAAGACTTTTGAGAGAACAGACGGTGCTTTGCAGTCGATTGACGGAATTGTTTGCCGAGTTGAAAGAAGTCATTAAAAAAAATTCGACGGAAACCGGCGCGGTTGTTCAAAAAATTGAGCCGCTTTTGCGGGATCTGGTGAACAACGAAAAATCTTCCCGTGAATTTTTGAAGGGCAGGAAAGTCGAAACTTTTGCCGCTTTCATTGAATCGTGCGAATACAACATTCAGCGCGAACTTTCCGAAAGACTTCTGCAAAAAAGTTTCGACCTGCAAAAACAACTCAAGCAACAGACCGAAGAAGTCGGCAAATTGCTCAAAAGCGGCATGGCATACGTCGATTTTAATTTAAATATTTTGTCGCGGACGACGACAAGCAATATTTACGGCGCAACTTCCGAAACAAAAAGTTCCGGAGGACGGCGCATATTCGATGCAAACGTCTGATTCGGTCGAAAAAGGGAAAAGTCGGTCAGCCGGACGAAAAGACTTGACGACCGACTTTAAATAAAGGGAGTAATTATCATGAGATCGACATTTACCGGACTCAATACAATGGTTCGCGGTATCTTGGCGAATCAGCTTTCGCTGGATGTCACCGGACACAACATAACAAACGCCGGCACGGAAGGTTATTCGCGCCAAATGGTAAATCTTACGGCAACACAGGGACAGCATCAACCCACTTCACACGGCGATGTTATGGTCGGCACCGGCGTTGAAGGTCTTTCCGTTCAGCGCGCCCGCGATCTTTATGCGGACATTCAATTCAGAAATGAATCTTCGACAAAAAACTATTACGAAACACGCGCAACAAATTATGACAAATTGGAAGTTATTTTCGACGATTCGGAAGATACCGGCATACAAAACGCCATGCAGAAATTTTATCAGTCGTGGGTTGACCTTTCAAAGGAATCTTCGGAAAGTTCGGAGCGCAGTACCGTTATCGAACAGGGCAAGATTTTGAGCGACAGAATACAGACGGCGGCCGCCGGACTTCAGGAACAGATTAACTCCGAATACGACGAAATCAGAATGAAACTTCTCGAATTTAATCAAATTCTTGACGGAATAGTAAATTTGAACAGACAAATCGCCGGACAGGAAGCCGGCGGCGCAAGTGCAAACGACTTGAGAGATCAGCGCGATCTTCTTGCCGACAATTTGTCGAATTTCGTCAATATTTCCGTTTCCGAAAACGATACCGGACTTTATCAGATAAACAGCGGCGGAATAACTTTGGTAAACGGCGTGGACAGATTGCATTTTGAAATGTCCAATCCCGTATCAAGCGACGTTTACGGCGTGGATTACGGCGTAAACGATTACACCATAAAAATTGTTGAAAGTAATTTGGCGTTCTTCCCGCAAAACGGAGAATTTAAAGCACATTTCGACTCCATTGACGAAGACAAAAAGTACATTGACGATCTTGCGAATATGTCAAATTATATGCTGACGACTTTAAACGCTCAACATAAACAGGGCTACGATCTTAACGGAAGCATGGGGCAAAACTTTTTCGGCGTAAGCGACGAAGTTTATTCTTTCGGCTACGATTCCGTCGAAATGTACAATTATATGACCGTTACTTCAAAAGACGGCGCGGTTACTCAAATGACCGGAATAAAAATTATAAATGCGTTGGAAGTAAATTCGATTTTTGATCAAACCGGCGGAACGGCTTATGTTGCGGCGGCTACAAGCAAAAACGATGACGGCACGGCTGATATGGAATGGGGTTCCCGTACCCGTGACGGATCAAATGCCGTCTATGTAAGTGAGCTTTTCAACATTGAGCCGGCAACCATAATTGAAACCGGCAGGGCAAATCGTTTGTCTTTGGAACTTTATACATTGAAAGACAAATACGGAAATGAAGTTCTCGATTCCGCAGGCAACCCGACATATATAAACGCACTCGGAACTCTCAGCATAAATTCTTATTACGTTTCGTCAATGTCCCAACTCGGCGTAAATTCAAATTACAACGACACCAAAATTGACGAACAGGACGCGACTCTCACTCAAATTTCCGATTGGCGTTCTTCGACAAGCGGGGTTGATTGGAACGAAGAATTGACAAATATGATTAAGTTTCAAAAGGGTTACAGTTCATGCGCCCGTTGCCTTACCGCGATGGACGAATGTTTGGATCGTCTGGTAAATAATACCGGAGTTGTCGGGAGGTAATTGACATGGCGGTAAGAATGAGCAGTATGCAGTTCATGTACAATTACAAACAACAACTCAACAGGTCATATGAACAGCAACAAAGACTTTTTGAACAGGCGGACGGATCCGTAATTCACCGTCCCAGCGACAATCCGATCGATTACACGAAATTGTTGCGCTATAAAACGAATGAAGCGGAAAATGTACAGTATCAGCGCAATGTCGATGCGGCGGCATCCTTCATGACGACGACCGATTCGGCAGCCGCCCATATAATGGAGATTTTCAAAAATATTGAAGAAAAAACCGTTGCGGCGGCAAACTCCGACAAAGTCGAACCGGATTGGGCGGCAATCGGAAAAGAAGTTTACGCAAACATTCAGGAAACCGTTTCAACGAGCAATATGCAACACAGTAACCGTTATGTTTTTTCCGGGCAAAAGGATTTGGTCCAGCCTTTCGTTTTGTCCGACGATACTTTTGATCGCGGTCTTACGAAAACTTTGGACAGAGATCAAATTGCCTTTTTTAAGAATAACGGCAAAATCGGCGACAAAACCGTCGGGCTTACTCAAATGCTGACACTTGAGGACGATAACGGAAAAACTTATTATCTTGATACCGAAAGCGGCTATATTTACGAAAAAGATTTCATGGACAGCGGCTATAAAGATGTGATTGCCGGCGAAGGTCGAAAATCGGTTGACGGTGAAAAAGATGCCGTCGCAAAAATAAGCACAATGACTTTGGACGACGCAAAAAATATAGTCGCGAATTATGATACGGAAGATTTGAAGAAAGTTTTGGACGGAACTGCCGGAGAAAACGAATATCCGGAATTGAAAGAGGCATTGTATTTGATTGCTCAAGATGCCGCTTCCGTTAACGAAATTCAAGACAATCTGACCGCTGCGGAAGATGCTTTTAAAACCGCTCTTAACGATTCCGTCGGAACGTTTGACACGACAAACACGGATCTTTCGGTGACTTGGAGTTTTTATACCGATGCCGAAACCACTTCAAAAATTTTGATAGCGGCAGAAGATTGGGATTCAACTACAAATTTGGAAACGCTTGCCAAGAACTTTTTCGACGGCGCGGAAACTCTGGCAAAAGATTCCGATGTTTCGGTTTCCGATTTAAGCACGAAAGCAAGTTCAACCGTGACCGATGCCGCAATCATTGACGAAACGGACGAAAACGATTCCGGCACCAAACTTTTTGCAACGCCGCCGACAGACGAGATGAATGATTATCTTGACAAAAAAGTTTTGAGTCTTGCCGTTGCAAAATATTCCGAAGAAGGTTCTTATACGGCGGAAGGATTCAAAGTAAGTCGCGCCTTTACCAATCAGGGACTTTTGCATAACGGCGCGCATACATTGACCGAATCCGAAAAAGGCAGCAGCATTATTTACAATTACGATACCGTTACCGATTCGGAAGGAAATGTTACTTACAGCTTGACCGGCTTAAATGTCACAATGATTAACAAAGATGAAGCGATGAACGCCGATGAGGCTTGGCAGATTGTCAACAATGCGCCCGATGACGATTTGATAAGCGTAATTAACGGGACTGCCGATACCGACAGCTCAAGCGTAAAAAATTTGATGAAGGCATTGAGTGTTCTTTCAAATTCCGATTCTTCGACGGTTTCAAACAATTTGACGAATGCAAAGACGGATTTGCAAAATTCTTGGAGTGATGTAACGGCTACCGATGCCACCGTTGTATGGGTATATCGTGACGGTGCAAGTGATCTTGTTCTGGATCAACCCGTAACGGATTGGGATTCTCAGTCGGAAACAACGATTTCCACAATTTTGGATAATTTTGGAACAAATATTCAAACTTATGCATCAAATTCGGAAACTACCGATTTCTCTGCAACAATTTCAGATTTTTTTGCAAATATTCAAGGTCTTGACAATGTGCCCGATTCTTCCACGACCGAAACGACTTCTTTTGTTCGGGCAAATTTGGTAAGCCTGGCATCTGCGGCTTGTACGGATTACGAGGAAGAACCGGTAAAATCAACGTTTTCTTTTTCGACGATTGAGCAACAGATGATAACTTACAACGGGGATAACAACAAAATCTCAATGGTCAAGTTGAAC
>CAJOPK010000022.1 GCA_905236255.1 uncultured Selenomonadaceae bacterium
AGTTTTGACTTCCTCAATTTTTTCTGCGGTTGAAGTCTTAATTTCCTCAACCTTTTCTTTCGCGGAAGTTTTTACTTCTTCGACTTTTTCGGCGGTTGAAGTCTTAATTTCTTCAAATTTTTCGGCAGCGGCGGATTTCACTTCCGCAGAAAATTCCTGCGCTTTTTCGGTTGCGACAGATTTTACCGCGGAAAATTTTTCGCTTGCGGAAGACTTCAACGCTTCGGAAGTCGAAAGAGTTTTTTCTTCCGGAGCGGATTCCGTCTCCTTCAGTTTTACTCGAACTTTTGCGGGGGTTGATCCCAAAAGTCCGAAAAGTTTTTTCGACGGCGTTTCCAAAACTTCCACATTGACCTCGGATTCCGTCGTTCCGAGCTCTTTAACTGCCGCCGAAATTGCCTCTTCGACGGTTTTGCCCGTTTTTTCAATCACATTCGCCATTAAAATTCACTCCTTGCCGGAAGTCGGCGAGTTGCCCCTGAAAATGAACCACTGCTGAACTATTTGCACGACGTTCATCGTGACCCAGTAAAGTACCAGTCCCGCAGGGAAATTTATACTTATTCCGCCGATAAATATCGGCATAAAAATCGACATCATTTTCATTTGCGGCGTTGATTCGGTCATTGACATTTTTTGCATTGCATAAGTCGAAAGAGCCGAAAGCAACGGCAAAATATAGTACGGATCGGGTTCCGACAAACTCGGCAGCCACAGGAATGACGGCACGGTTCCGCCGTAATCGAAATTAAAAAGCGCGTAATACATCCCCATCAAAATCGGCATTTGAATCAGCATCGGCAGACAACCCGCCAACGGATTTACGCCTTCTTTTTGATAAAGTTGCGCCATTTTCTGTTGCATTGCCATTTTGTCGTCTTTATATTTCTCCTGTATCTTTTTCAGTTGCGGCTGAAGTTTTTGCATTGCCTTCATCGATTGCATTTGCTTGACCGTCAGCGGATACAAAAGAACTTTTACGATTACGGTTAAAAGTATGATTGCCACGCCGTAACTTGGAAAGCCTGAAACGGCGGTCAACGAATACAGCGAGCCGAAAGCGAAATTTATTATTCCTTCAATCGGCGACAATATTGTGGAAAAAATTCCCGGTTCTCCCAAAACGTCACTTCCTTATCAAGATGGTCAGTAAACCTGACGATCTGTCAACTAATCAAGGCACGGGATCAAAGCCGCCCTTACAAAAGGGATTACAGCGCAAAATTCTCTTTGCCGCCAAAATTCCGCCGCGCCACGCTCCGTATTTTTGAACGGATTCGAGCGCATATTCCGAACAGGTCGGAACAAAGCGGCAAACCGGCGGCTTTAACGGCGAGATCCAAGCCCGATAAAATTCTATCAGAAATATAAAAAATTTCTTCATCAAAATCATTCTTCGACAATAATTTTTGCTTTGCCGCAAAGATTGAGAAAAGCCTTTTGAGCCGCATCACATTTCGCATCGACCAAAGCCTTCCTGCCGACAAGTATTATTGCCCGGTCTTTGCGGAGAATATTTTTGTTCAATCTGTACGATTCGCGCAAAAGTCTTTTGACACGATTGCGAACGACGGCACAGCCCAATTTTTTGCCTGCGGCAAACCCGACCTTGCCGTTTACCCTTTCGTCGTCAATAACGTAAATGACCATCGCATTGTTGGCATAAGAGCGACCGCATTTGTAAACGAGATTAAAATCTTGCTTACTTTTCAAAATTTCGCTCCGCTTGAGTTCAAACATCAAAAATCCTCCGCACCGGTTAAAAAGAAAAAAGGCCACGCAATCCGGTGACCTGTCGTTTTCTTATGCAGTAAGTACCTTTCTGCCGCGCTGACGACGACGTTTGATTACAAGACGACCACCTTTGGTTTTCATGCGCTCACGGAAGCCGTGCGTTTTTTTGCGCCAACGCGTATTGGGTTGAAAAGTTCTTTTCATCCGGAACACCTCCCTGCCGAAATTTTTCTGCCGTCCGGCAACGCAGGAAATTATATAAAAACAAGGTTTTACTGTCAAGCTAATTTTGCGCGCAATCGCCTAAATAATGTATGATTACAATACATTCGTCACAAAAAAAGAAAGAAACCTCAGTTTGTGTTATGCTTGGTGTGAGTTACCGGCTAAACAAAGGAGGTTCCACCGGACAGGATAACCCGGAAATTAAAGTTTAGGCAAGCGGTTTTTAAACACGCTGAACTTCATGGAGTCAGCAAAGCTGCAATCAAATATCGCGTCAATCGTCAGTTTATTTACCGTATGAAGTGGAAATATGACGGAACGCCCGAATCTCTCATGCCAAAATCCCGTCGCCCGCATCATCATCCGAATGAGTTTTGGTACAGGTTACGCCGCGTCGGTTATAAGCGCACAATGAGCGCGCTTTCCGGAGTGGTGCACCGCTTGGGCAAAAATCTCATGAAATTTTCAAAGATCTCCGAGCAACGACACGGAATCAAACTTTATTCCGAATGAACTCGGCAAATATGTTTTCAAATCAACAAAAT